>JAPLKL010000051.1 GCA_026388095.1 Elusimicrobiota bacterium
AGGGTCCTTATGCTCGCGGCAGTAGGCGATCTCGTCCTTGGTGAACACCCGGGCCAGGAAACCCGGCGTGCGCCGGATCACCCGGCGGATACGATGCACCTCCACGATGTCGAGCCCGATCTCCATGAGGTGTCAGGGCAAGCCGATGAAGCGCAGCCGCACGCCCTGCAGGCCCGCGCCTTCGACGACGGCGAGCATCCTGGTGCAGTGGCCCTTGGGCCCCGTGCGCAGCACGGCCTCGTCGTTGGACCAGACCAACGGCTGCGAAGGTCGCCCTTCCAGGAAGGAGACGTTCGGATCCGGATGGTCCACGCACCAGACCACCGGCTTGCCCACGAAATCCTGCGGCTTGGCCGCGACCTGCTCATAAGTCAGATCGAGCCGGTACGCCAGCGCGGCTTGGGGCGAGAGGGACTTCTGCTCCTCGTGGCGGGCGCGGGCCAAGTCGAAGCGGCCGGCCAGCCAAACGAAAACAGGCTCCCATGGCAGCAGCGCGATCAGGATGCCCACGAGCACTCCCAGCACGAAGGACCGCGTCCCCACGTGCTGAGGCCGGGAGAAGTGCGACCAGGACGGCAGGTTACTCGACGGTGACACTCTTGGCCAGGTTCCTCGGCTGGTCCACGTCGCAGCCGCGCAGGTCCGCGATGTGGTAGGCGAAGAGCTGCAGGGGCACGACGTTGACGATCGGCGAGAGCAGCTCCGGCACCGGCGGCAGCTTGATCTGGTAGTCGGCCCCGGGCAGGGGCGGCGCGCCCTCCGTCACCAAGGCGATCACCTGCGCCCCACGGGCCTTGGCCTCCTGGCAGTTGGACGCCATCTTGTCGTAGGTCGCCGCGCGCGTGGCGATGGCCACGATGGAGACCTCCTCGTCGATGATGGCGATGGGGCCGTGCTTCATCTCGCCGGCCGCGTAGCCCTCCGCGTGCACGTAGGAGATCTCCTTGAGCTTGAGCGCACCTTCCAGGGCGATGGGGTAGTTGAGACCGCGGCCGATGAAGAGGAAATGCCCCTTCTTGTGGAACCGGCCCGCGATGTCCAGGATCTGAGGGTCGAGCTTGAGCACCGCGCGGATGTCCCCGGGCAGGCGAACCAGCTGGTCCACCAGCTCCCGCGCGTCCGTCTCGCTCATGGCGCCCCGGGCCAGGGCCGCGTGCATGGTGAAGACGGCCAGGGCCGACATCTGGCCGATGAAGGCCTTGGTCGAGGCCACGCCCAGCTCCGGGCCGCAGTGCGTGTAGAGGTTGTAATCGGCGGAGCGGGGGATGGCCGCGCCCAAGGTGTTGCAGATGGAGAGGACCTTGGCGCCCTTCTCCTTGGCGCTGCGCACCGCGGCCAAGGTGTCGGCGGTCTCGCCGGACTGGCTGATGGCGATGACCAGATCGTCCTTGCTCAATGTACTCCGACGGTAGCGGAACTCGGAGGCCGTCTCCGCGTGCGCCGGCACGCCGGTCAGTTCCTCCAGCCAGTACTTGGCGACCAGGGCCGCGTGGTAGGCGGTGCCGCAGGCGACCAAGTGGACCTGGCGCATGGACTTGAGCGCGGCGGCCGGTATGCCCGCCTCGCGCTGGAGCATGCCGTCGCGCAGGGGGAAGAAGCGGCCGCGCAGGGTGTCCTCGCACGCGGTGGGTTGCTCGTGGATCTCCTTGAGCATGAAGTGGCGGTAGCCGCCCTTCTCCGCCATGGTCCGGTCCCACTGGATCGTGACCGGGGCCTTCTCCAGCCGTTTGCCGGCCAGCGAGAAGAAGCGGCAGCCGTCGGCCTTGACCACGGCCATCTCCCCGTCCTCCAGGAATACCGCCTTGCGGGTGTGGGCCAGGAAAGCGGGGACGTCGGAGGCCAGGAAGTTCTCGCCCTCGCCCAGGCCGATGATGAGCGGCGAGGCGGTCTTGGCCGAGATGATGACCCCCGGAGCCTTGGCCCAGAGCACGGCCAGGGCGTAGGCTCCCTTCACCTCGCCCAGGGCCAAGCGCACGGCCTCGAAGAGCGCGGGTTCGGCGAAGCCCGGGGTCGCGCCCGGCCGGTGCAGGCCCTTGAGCTTCTCCTCGATGAGGTGGGCGACCACCTCGGTGTCGGTCTCCGAGGCGAACTTGTGGCCCGCCTTTTCGAGCCGCTCCTGGATCTCCACATAGTTCTCGATGATCCCGTTGTGGATGACCACCAGCTCGCCCGTGCAGTCGCAGTGGGGATGGGCGTTCTCTTCGGAGGGCTTGCCGTGCGTGGCCCAGCGCGTGTGGCCCAGCGCCACGGAGCCCGGCAGGGGGGCCTTCTTGAGGAGATTCTCCAGATTGACGAGCTTGCCGGCCGCGCGGCAGCGCGTGATCACCCCGCCCTCGGCCACGGCTATCCCGGCCGAGTCATAGCCGCGGTACTCGAGGCGCTTGAGGCCCTCCAGGATGAAGGGCGTGGCCTGCTTTCGCCCCGCGTAGCCGACGATGCCGCACATGAGCCTAGCTCAGAAGCAGCTTCATCTCCAGAACGGCGGTCTTAAGACCAACGAAAACCGAGCGGGCGATGATGGAGAAGCCGATGTTGAGCGCCCCCAGCCTCGGGATCCGGGCGATCGGGCGCACGTTGTGGTAGTCGAGGCCATGCCCCGCGTGCAGCACCAGACCCATCTCGTCGGCCAGATAACCGGCCAGCTCGAGCCGCTCCAGCTCGGCCGAGCGCCGGTGCTTGCCCTTGGCCTCGGCGTAGGCCGCGGTGCACAGCTCGACGGCGTCCGCGCCCAGGGACTTGGCCACGCGCACGCTGGCCGCCTCAGGGTCGATGAAGAGGCTGACCTCGATGCCGGCCTTCTTGAGCCTGGCGATGGCCTGGCCCACGGCCTTGGCCTGGGTCTTGAGGTTGAGGCCGCCCTGGGTCGTCACCTCGCGGGGGCCCTCCGGGACGATGCAGACCGAGTCCGGCTTGGCCCGCAAGGCGAGGGCGACGACCTCCGGGACGGCCGCCATCTCGAGGTGCGTCTCGCCCTTCAGCTCGCAGAGCTTGAAGAGGTCCGCGTCCTGGATGTGCCGGCGGTCCTGGCGCAGGTGGCAGACGATCAGGTCGGCTCCCGCCTGCCGGCAGACCTGGGCCGCGGCGACCGGGTCGGGATCCACGTCCCGGCGCGCCTGGCGCAGGGTGGCGATATGGTCGATGTTGACTCCGAGCTTCACAGCGTTGGTCTTCATAGGGTCGACTCCTGTTGGCCCGTCTCGTCGAGGTAAGCGTACGCCAACTGTCGGGCCATGATTGCGATGCGGGGGCGGCTGGGGCCCTCGATCATGATGCGCAGCAAGGGTTCCGTCCCGGAATATCTGAGGAAGACCCGCCCCTCGCCCTTGAGCGTCCGCTCGCAGCGGCCCACCAAAGCATTGAGGTGCGGCAGCCTATCCAGCGGCACCTTGCGCTCCACAGAGAGGTTCTTTATGAGCTGAGGCATGGGGCGGTAGAGCTTGCGGTAGGCGCTCAAGCGCCCGTCGGACTCGCGCAGGGCGGCCAGAGTCTGCAGGGCGGTCAGGATGCCGTCTCCGGTCGAGGCGAACGCGCGGAAGATGATGTGCCCCGAAGCCTCGCCGCCGAGACTCAGGTCCTCGGCCTCTATCGCCTCGGTCACGTTACGGTCCCCGACCGGGACCGACTCCACGGAGATGCCGCGGCGCTCCAAGAACCGGACCAGCCCGAAATTGGACATGACCGTGAGCACGACCTTGGAGCCGCGCAGCAGCCCCAGGCGGTGCAGGCGCAAGGCGGAAAGGCAGACGAGGTTGTCGCCGTCGAGGAGATGGCCCTTCTCATCGGCGAAGATGGCGCGGTCCGCGTCGCCGTCGAAGCAGATCCCGCAGTCGGCGCGCAGGCGCCGGACCGCGGCCTGCATGCGCTGCGGATACAGCGCCCCGCAGCCCAAGTTGATGTTGCGGCCGTCCGGGCCGCAGCCCAAAGTCAGGACTCGCGCTCCCAGACCAGCGAAGAGCGGCGGCGCGATGCGGGTGGCCGCCCCGTTGGCGCAATCCAGCACGACGCGCAGGCCCGAGAGGTCCTCCGTCGCGGGGAAGGTGCTGCGCAGGAAGTCCTCGTAGCGCCGCACGAGGGCCCGCCCGTCCTCGGCCCGGACGCCGCGCCGCCGTGGACGGGCCCGACCCTCGGGCGAGAGGCCCGCCTCGACCTCTTCCTCTAGCGCCGGGGACATCTTGTAGCCGTCGCTGGTGAAGAACTTGATGCCGTTGAACTTGGCCGGGTTGTGGCTGGCGGAGACCACGGCTCCGCAGAGGGCTCCCGTGCGGGGAGTCAGGTAGGCGACCGCGGGCGTGGGAACCACTCCCAGATCCAAAGACCGGCAGCCGGCCGCGGCGAAGCCCTCCACCAGCCAGCGGCCCAGGGCCGGGCCCGAGCCGCGCGTGTCCCGGCCCATGAGCACTATGGGCCGCGCCCCGTTGCGCGAGCCCCGCGCCAGGAGCAGCCGCGCCGCGGTCTCCGCGATCTCGGCCACCGTGCCTTCGTCCAGGGGATAACGGCCCGGGATGCCCCGCACGCCGTCGGTCCCGAAGAGATGGGGCATGTCTAGACCGCCCCCAGGATGGCGTCGAGAGCGGCCAGGGCCCGCCTGGTGGCCCGCACATCGTGCACGCGCAGGACCCTCACCCCCTGCAAGGCGGCCCAGCAGGCGGCGGCCAGCGACCCTTCCAGCCGGTCCTGGGGGCCGGAATCCGCGGTCACCCGCCCCAGGAAGGACTTGCGCGAGACGCCTAAGACCAGGGGGCCGAGCCCCGATAGCTCCCGCAGATGCTTGAGCAAAGAGAGATTGTGGTCAAGATCCTTGCCGAAGCCGATGCCCGGATCGAACAGGACCCGCGCCGGGTCGCCGCCCACCAGACGGAAGGCCTCGCGCCGCTCGGCCAGAAAAGCCTTGACCTCGCCCACCACGTCGCCGTACTGCGGAGCGTCCTGCATGGTCCTGGGCGAGTCCCCGCCGCGGTGCATGAGGATGACGGCCGGCGCGGCCTTCGCCGCCTCGGCCATGGCCGGGTCGCCGCGCAAGGCGGAGACGTCGTTGAGGATCATGGCCCCCGCGGCCAAGCACTCGCGCGCCACACGCGCCTTGTCCGTATCGATGGACAGCGGCGCCGTCACCCGGCCGGCCAGGGACTCGAAGACCGGGACGGTGCGCGCCAGCTCCTCCTCGACCGCGACGGGGTCCGAGCCCGGCCGCGTGGACTGTCCGCCGATATCCACCAGGTCGGCTCCGGCCTCGACTTGGCGCAGGACCTCGTCGGCCGCCACCCCGGTCTTGAAGCGGCTGCCGGCATAGAAGGAATCCGGCGTCACGTTCACGATGCCCATGACCAAGGGGCTGCGGCTAGGCCGCTTAAGGAGCGCCCAAAAATCCTGTTCCGATGTCTTCGGCATCGGAACTCGCTTAAGCGGCGGCGCCTTGGAACAGGACATCGATCTCATCTCCGGAAAGGAACTCCACCTCTATGAGCCTGGCGGCCAGGACATCAAGCTTCTTGCGGTTCGCCGTCAGCAACTCCCGGGCCTTGGAGTGGGCCTCCATCACGATGCGCTTGACCTCGGAGTCGACGAGCTCGGCCGTGCTCTCCGAATAGCCGGCGCCCTGGGAGATATCGCGGCCCAGGAAGATCTCGCGGTCCGGCTCCTTAAGCGAGAGCGGGCCGACCTTGTCGCTCATGCCGAACTCCGTGACCATCCGGATGGCGTAGGCCGAGGCCTTGGACAGATCGTCGGCCGCGCCCGTGGTCATCTCGGAGAAGGCCAGCTCCTCGGCGCAGCGGCCGCCCAGGAGCACGGCCAGGCGGTTGAGGATGTCGCTGCGGGAGGTCAAGTGCTTGTCCTCCTTGGGCAGCTGCAGGGTGTAGCCCAAGGCGTGGCCGCGGGAGACGATGGAGACCTTGTGCACCGGGTCGGTGGCGGGCAGGAGCTTGGCGACCACCGCGTGGCCGGACTCATGGTAGGCCACGATCTTCTTCTCGGCGTCGGACATGATGCGCGACTTGCGCTGGGGGCCGGCCACCACGCGCTCGATGGACTCCTCGAGGTCGGCGAGCTCGACGCCGGTCTTGTTCTTGCGCGCGGCCAGCAGGGCCGACTCGTTGATCACGTTGGCCAGGTCCGCGCCGGAGAAGCCGGGCGTGCGCCGCGCGATGACCGAGAGGTCCGCGTCCGGGCCCATCTTGATCTTGCGCGCGTGCACCTTGAGGATCTCCTCGCGGCCCTTGAGGTGCGGCAGGGGGATGGCGATCTGCCGGTCGAAGCGGCCGGGCCGCAGCAGGGCCGGGTCGATGACGTCCGGCCGGTTGGTGGCCGCGATGAGCACGACGCCCTGGTTCTGCTCGAAGCCGTCGAGCTCGATGAGCAGCTGGTTCAAGGTCTGCTCGCGCTCGTCGTGCCCGCCCCCGATGCCGGCGAAGCGGTGGCGGCCGACCGCGTCGAGCTCGTCGACGAAGATCACGGCCGGGGCGGCCTTCTTGGCCTGGTCGAAGAGGTCGCGCACGCGGGAAGCGCCCACGCCCACGAACATCTCCACGAACTCCGAGGCCGAGGCCGAGAAGAAGGGCACGCCGGCCTCGCCGGCCACGGCCCGCGCCAGAAGGGTCTTGCCGGTCCCCGGCGCGCCGAAGAGCAGCACGCCGCGGGGCATCTTGCCGCCGAGCTTCTCGAACTTCTCCGGGCTCTTGAGGAACTCCACGATCTCCTGGAGCTCCTCCTTGGACTCGTCGCAGCCGGCCACGTCCGCGAAGGTGGTCTCCTTCTTCTTGTCGTCTATGCGCCGGGCCTTGCTGCGGCCGAAGGAGAGGGCCTGCTTGCCCCCCACCTGGACCTGGCGGATGACGAAGAACCACCAGAGCGCGAACAGCAGCAGGATCCAGCCGACGTTGACCAGCAGGCCCGTCAGCCAGCTGCGGTCCGGCTCGCCCTGAAAGATCTGGACCTTGTTGGTCTCCAGGTCCTCGACCAGCTTGGTGTCGGGCATGGGCAGGGTCCGGAAGTGCTCGGCCTGCCCGTTCTCCGCCTTGAAATCCCCGCGGATGAGGTCGGGCCGCACCTTGACGTCCGTCACCAGGCCCTGGCGGAGCTTGGCCTTGAAGACGGAGTAGGGGATCTCCGTCTCGGTCTGAGGGCCTTTGAGGTTCTGGAAGAGGGCGATGAGCAGGACGAAAGCCAGGACCCATATCATGAGCTGCTTGATGTTCTTATTTTCCACTCTTGAGCACCCCGACATAAGGCAGGTTGCGGTACTTCTCGTTGTAATCGAGACCGTAGCCGATCACGAACTCGTTGGCGATGGGGAAGCCCACGTACTTGGCCGTCACGGCGATCTTGCGGCAGTCCGGCTTGTCCAGGAGAGTGCAGACCTCCAAGGACCGCGGGCCGCGGTTCTTGAGGCTGTCGAGCAGGTAGTGCAGAGTCAGGCCCGAATCCATGATGTCCTCGACGATGATGAGGTCCTTGCCCGCGGCGCTCTCGCGCAGGTCCAGGAGCATGCGCACCTCTCCGGTCGAACCCCGCCCGGAGTAGGACGAGACGCTGAGGAAGTCCACGGAGCAGTCCAAGGTGATGGAGCGCAGCAGGTCGCCCAGGAATACGACCGAGCCCTTGAGTATGCCGAGCAAGGTCGGATGGCGGCCCGCATAGTCGCGGGATATCTCCGCCCCCAGCTCGCGCACGCGCTTGCGCAGGGCGGCCGGGTCGATAAGGACCTTCTCCACGTCCGGATGAATGGGACTGGGTCTGTCCGTCATTATAGAGGATTGGCCCCTGGAAGCAGGGGGCATTTAGAATAACTTTATTGCACCGTCGAATCAAGGGTGGTAGAATACAGGCCATGAACCTGAAAGTGGAATCCCTCGCGGTCCTCATCGTGGACCGCGACGAGCGAGACCGCGCCGAGCTCCAGGGCCGTCTCCAGGCCGCCCCCGGCTGGTCCTTGACCATCGGCCAGGCCGCAGACTTCGCGGCCGCCACGACGGCCTTGAAGGAACGCAGTTATGATCTGGTCTTCCTGGCCCGGCGCCTGCCGGAAGGAGAATGTCTGCCTCTGCTGGACCGGGTCCGCCAGCTCCATCCCAAGTCCGCGGTCATCGTCACCAGCGCCGAGCCCGACACGGCCTGGGCGGTGTCGGCCATGAAGAAAGGCGCCTTGGACTGCCTGGTCCGGGGGGACCTGCCCCGCACCGATTTCGGCCCCATCCTGAGCCGCCTCGTGGAGACCCGCAACCTGGTCAACCAGAACATGGAATTGCGCCAGGTCAACCAGATGAAGAACGAATTCATCGCCAACGTCTCCCACGAGCTGCGCGCGCCGCTGACCGTGATCCTCGGCTACGCGCACAGCCTTCAGGACGGGACATTGGGGGACCTCACGGCCGAGCAGAGGAAAGCCGCGGAGTCCATCGCCGCGCGCTCCCGAGAGCTGCTCGCCACCCTCAACCAGATCCTGCGCGCGCGAGAGACCTTGGAGGGACGCCAGCTCGCGACCCTCAAGCCCACGGACTTGCGCGAGCTCTGGCGGGACTGCGCCCAGAGAGCCGCCAAGGACCTGGAGCGCAAGGAGCTGCGCCTGGAGTTGGCCCTGCCCCAGAGCCCCGTCTGGGTCATGGCCGACGCCGCCGCCTTCGTTGAAGTCTGCGCCAATCTCTTCTCCAACGCGATCAAATTCAGCCCCAAGGGCGGCCTCATCCGGCTGGCCGTGGGCGCCTCCGAGGGCCGCGCCTGGATGATGCTGGAGGACCAGGGGCCCGGCATCCCCCCGGAGCTCCTGCCGCACATCTTCGAAGATTTCGCCACCGCCGCCACGCGCGGGCCAACCAGGCGCCGGACCGGTCTGGGCTTGGGATTGGCCATCTCCCGGCAGACCGTGGAGCTGCACGGAGGCAGCATCTGGCTGGAGTCCCCGCAGCCCGGCCAGGGCTGCACCGCCCATGTGGATCTGCCGCTGACCCAGCCCGAGGCCCCGGAAACCGTGGTGGCCCAGGCCGCGCCCGTGGAGAAGAAGCGGGTGCTCATCGTGGAAGACAATCCCGACATCATCGAGATCATCAAGCTCTTCGTCGCCGCCATCAGCGACAACCTGGAGCTGGCCATGGCCAACTCGGGCTTCGAGGCCCTGGAGAGCATCCAGAACCAGGTCCCGCACCTCATCATCTTGGACATCATGATGCCGGGCATGAGCGGGCTGGAGCTCCTGGACAGGCTGCGCCGGGTCCCGGAGTCCAGCCGCATCCCGGTGCTGGTCCTGACCGGCTACGTCGACGCCGCGCAGCGGGCCCGCGACGCTGGGGCTCAAGAGGTCCTCGTCAAGCCGTTCGACCGCAAGGTCTTCGTCGCCAAGGTCCTGGAGTTGCTTCAGAAGGCCGATACCGCACACTAGGATGCCCGCCGAGCTCGCCGTAGGAGCGGCCCGCATCCGGCTCATGCCCGGGGACATCACCAAAGTCCCGGCGGACGCCGTGGTCAACGCTGCGAACTCGCGCTTGGCGGGCGGCGGGGGCGTGGACGGCGCCATCCACTGCGCGGGCGGGCCGTCCATCATGGCGGAACTCGACCGCGTCCGCCCCCGGGGAGGCTGCCCCGCGGGCAGCGCGGTCGCGACCGGCGCCGGGGCCCTGGCCGCCAAGTGGGTCATCCACGCCGTGGGCCCGGTCTGGCGCGGCGGAGGCGGCAAGGAGGCGGATCTGCTGGCCAGCGCCTACCGGACCAGCCTCGCGCTGGCCGCCGAACGCGGCGCTAGGACCGTCGCCTTCCCCTCCATATCGACCGGGGTCTACGGCTATCCGGTGGACCAAGCCGCGGCCGTGGCCCTGCGCGCAGTGGCCGATTTCCTGGCGGCAGGAGCCGGCTCTATCGGGGAAGCGGTGTTCGTGCTCTTCGACCCCGGCACTTATTCCGCCTATGCGGCCGCGCTCGACGGCCTGGCCAAGGATCTGAACCGAAGATGATGAAAGTGCTGTGGGAAGCCTTCGCGGCCGTGTTCGTGGCCGAATTCGGGGACAAGACCCAACTGGTCGCGGTCACCATGACGGCATCGACCAAGAAGCCCTGGGCGGTGTTCCTGGGCGCGAGCCTGGCCATGACCGCGGTGACCGCCATCGGGGTGCTCTTCGGCCAGGTCGCGGCGCGCTTCGTGCCGCCGGAGACGATGCACCGCATCGCGGCCACGGCCTTCATCGCCATCGGCGTGTGGATGTGGGTCAAACCCTGAGGAGGTCATCTTGAAAAGACTCCGCGTCCTGGTCCTTTGCGGCGGGCAGTCCGCCGAGCACTCGGTCTCTTTGGTCTCCGCGCGCACGGTCCTTTCCAACATCGATCCCCGCCGCTATGAAGCCAAGCTGGTCTACATCGACCGCAAAGGCGGCTGGCGGCGCTCCCGGCGCGGACTCCTCACCGACCACGTGGGCGCCAGCGAAGATGCCCTGCTGGCCGGCTCCCGGCCGGCCGCGCCGTTCGAGGTCCTCGCCGCCGCGGACGCGGTCTTCCCGGTCCTGCACGGCCCTCTGGGCGAGGACGGCACCATGCAGGGGCTCCTGGAGGTCGCCGGCGTCCCGTACGTGGGCTGCGGAGTCCTGGGCTCGTCCGTGGGCATGGACAAGGAGGTCTCCAAGCGCCTCTGCATGCATGCCGGCCTGCCGATCCTGCCTTACGCCGTGGCCCGCCATCCGGAGCACGCGGCGGCTCTGGCCAAGCGCCTGGGCTGGCCGATCTTCGTCAAGCCCGCGCGCATGGGCTCTTCCGTGGGGGTGGTCAAGGTCACGAAAAGGGCGGAGCTCGCGGCCGCCCTGCGCGAAGCCTTCCGCTATGACGACAAGGTGGTCATGGAGCAAGGCGTGCCGGCCCGGGAGATCGAGTGCGCCGTCCTGGGGGACCCCTGGGCCAGGCCGGGCGAACCCTTGGAGCTCAAGGCCTCCATCTGCGGCGAGATAGCGCCCAACGCCCAATTCTACACCTATGAAGCCAAGTACCTCGACCCGGATGGGGCCAAACTCAAGGTCCCGGCGCCGATTCCGACCCCGACCGCCCGAAGGGTCCGCGAACTCGCGCTCAAGGCCTTCCGGGTCCTGGACGGCTACGGCATGGCCCGGGCCGACTTCCTCATGGACCGCCGCAACGGCGAGATCTGGTTCAACGAGGTCAACACCATCCCGGGCTTCACCTCCATCAGCATGTACCCCCGGCTCTGGAAGGAGTCGGGGGTCGACACCCCGGAGCTGGTCCATCGGCTCATCCAGCTCGCCCTGCGCCGCGCCCGCGCGCGCGCGCGGCTCAAAACGGCCCCGTGACCCCGCGAACCTTTCGCCCTTTCGCCCGTAATAAAGGGGTGGGCGGTTCCGGGGATTTCTCGGAATTGATCCGGCGGTGCGGGGAGAAGGCCTATAACTTCGCGTTCCGCCTCTCGGGCAACGAGCAGGATGCCCGGGACCTGGTCTCGGCGGCCTTCGTGCGCGCCTGGGAGCATTTCGGCTCCTATGACGCGGACAAGCCTTTCGAGAGCTGGCTCTACAAGATCCTGCACAACATTTACCTCGACGAGGTCCGGCTCTACGCGCACAGCCACACCGTGTCGCTGGACGCGCCGGCGCCCCGCGAGGACACGTCCTGGGACGAGCTTCTGCCGGGGCAGGACCCCGAGCTCGACTCGGGGCTGCTGCGCCGAGAGGAAGACGAGATGGCACAGAAGGCCTTGAACTCGCTGCCGCCGCACTACCGCGCCGCGGTGGCGCTCTGCGACATGGAAGGGCTCTCTTACGAGGCTATCAGCGAGATCATGTCCTGCCCGGTGGGCACCGTGCGCTCGCGCGTGCACCAGGGGCGGGAACTGGTGCGCAAGGCTTTCGCGCAACTCCAGAAGACGAAGGTGGAACACTCATGAAAATACACGGCGAAGGCGAACTGATCTCGGCGTATCTCGACGGGGAGCTCTGCGGGGAAGAGGCGGAGGCGGTCCAGTCGCACATAGCCTCCTGCCCCTCCTGCCGCGAAGAGCACGCCTCCCTGCGCGCGGCCAAGTCTCTGCTGGCCCGGGCCCCCCGGCGGGCCATGCCCCCGGAACTGGTGGCCCAGATCGAGGGCCGCCTGGCGCGGCCTCTGTGGCGGCAGGTCCTCGACCGCCTCCTGCCCCCCATGCCGGTGCTGGTCCCGGCCGGCGCCTGCGCGGCCGCGGCCCTGCTCGCCGTGGTCTGGTTCGGCGCGCGCCGGGCCGCCCCCGACCAATCCATCCCGCTGGAGCCCCTGCTCGCCGCCCACTCCCGCTACACGGCCGAGGCTTTGGTCCCGCCCACCGAGCTGGTGGCGGCCAACTATTCCGCCCAGCTCAACGCCTATTATGGGGATTCGCCAGACCAGGAGTAGCCTGACTGTCCTGCTCTTGACGCTCCTGGCGGCCCCTGCAGGGGCCGGCGTCCCCGTGCCGCCGGATTCCCAATACCTGCTCGACGCTGCCTTGAGCGCCCCGGACCGGCCCTACCACGGCCACCTAACGGTGACCGAGTGGTCCGGCCGGCAGACCCGCGCCGAAGAGGTGGAGGTCTACTACAGCCCGACCAACCGCTACCGCTGGGAGTTCCTGGCCCCGGACGGCAGCGCCTCGCGCGTGGCGGTCAGCGACGGCTCCAACGAGACGACCTTGCTGGTGCGCCCGGGCAAGACCGTGCCGGGCGAGGCGATGCGCAGCGCGACCAAGCTCATGATGCCGGAGCGGGAGAAGGGGCTCCTGCTCAGGAACTACCATCTCTCCGTGACCGGCCCCGACCTGGTGGCGGGCCGCAAGGCCTGGGTGCTGGACCTGCGGCCCATGGTCGCGGGCAAGCCGCATCAGCTGCTCTGGATCGACACCGAGACGCAGATCATCCTCTCCATCAGGAGATATCTGCCCAAGAAGCAGTTCGCGGCCTGGTCCCGCTTCACCCATTTCGACCTCAAGACGCCCCTGCCCGAATCGCTCTTCGCGCTGCAGATGGACTCGACGACTCCGGTCACCGAGGACATGACCCCGGATTTCCTGTCCATCGACGAGCTGGAGAAAGCGACCGGCCGGGAGACGGAGCTGCCCGACGAGCTGCCCGGCGGCTTCGCCTTCGAGAGCGCGGACTACTTCGACGTGGGCAAGGACAGCGTCCGGCACCTGCGCTTCACGGACGGGCTGGCCGTGCTCTCGGTCTTCCTGACCGACAAGCCGGTGCGCCTGCCGGCCGGCGGCTCGATGCGGCTTTCCTCGCAGCTCTCGCCGCCGGGGTCTTTGCGGCTCTCCAGCACGGGCAAGGTCTTCGCTTTCCAGCGCGGCAAGCAGTACTACACCTTGATGAGCGACGTGTCGCGGGACCTGCTCGAGCGCATCGCCGAGAAGGTGGCCCCGCCCAAGAAAGCGGCCAAGAAAACGAAGCCCATCGCCGCGGCGGTGGCGCCGCAGACGCCGGAAGGGCGCATCCGCTGGACCAAGATGGCGGGCAGCGTGGACTCGGTGGAGCTCTCCGCCAGCCGCCTGTTGGTGAAGAGCAAGGCCAAAGGCGCCAAAGGCCGCGAATTCACGGTGACCGACGCGACCGAGATCCTGCGCGACAAGAAATCGGCCAAGCTCTCCGACGTCAAGCCCGGCGACAAGGTCAAGCTCCTGCGCTACAACAGCGCCACCCAGGAGATCAAGAAGATCGAGCTGGCATCCGCCTCGTCCCGCTAGGCGGTTCGAATCCTAGTCCCGCAGGAGAAAATCGAGATTGCCGCGAATTGCGGCAACCTCCCTCCCCGGGAAGCTATAATCTCTCCTGATGCTCGCCGACTTCACAGTGACCCAACTGCTCGTCCTCGCCACTTTGGTCTTCTTCGCCGGCGTGGTGGACGCCCTGGCCGGCGGCGGCGGCCTCATCACCTTGCCCGCCTACCTAGCAGCAGGGCTGGACCCAGCCCTGCTGCTGGGAACCAACAAGCTCTCTTCCTCTTTAGGGACCATCGCCTCAGCCGGCCGTTACCTCCACCGCCTGCGCTTGCCCCTCAAGCCCTTCGCCCCCCTGCTCTTCTGCGCCGCGCTCGGCTCCGCGCTCGGAGCCGGGCTCGCCCTCTGCCTCAAAGCCGCATTCATCCGTTACCTTCTGCTAGCCGCTCTCCCGCTGGTCGCCATCGCCGTGCTCACCCGCCATGAGTTCGGCCAGTCAGACCGCAGCGCTGAACTCAAGCCGAAGACCCTAAGGAACCGCTCCTGCGCCATCTCCGCCGCGGTCGGCGCCTACGACGGCTTCTTCGGCCCCGGCACCGGGACCTTCTTCGCCTTGGCCTTGGCGCGCTGGTGCCGCCACGACCTTCTAGGCGCCACCGGCCGCGCCAAGCTCCTCAACCTCACCACTAATTTCGCGGCTTTGGCCGTCTTCCTCATCTCCGGCCGCCTGCACATCGCGCTCGGCCTGGCCATGGCCGCGGCCAGCGCGGCCGGCCACTGGCTCGGAGCGCACCTCGGCCTGCGCCACAGCGGACGGATCATCCGCCCCGCCGTCGCCCTCGTCTGCGCCGGCCTCTTCCTAAAAATCCTGCGCGACACCCTGCATTAAGAGGGTCAGGTCTTGACATTGGACACATCCGGACGGGAGACGCGTATGTCAAATGTCAAGACCTGACCCCAATGCTATAATAGCCGACCATGAAATCGACCACCGCAGCCCTCTCTCCCAACCCCGTCGCGGCTTTCTTGGACAAGGCCCCCGCCGATATCACCAAGAAGGACCTTGTCCGGTACATATCGGAGAAAGGCATCCGCATGGTCAAGTTCCGCTACGTGGGCGGAGACGGGCGCCTCAAGACCCTCGACTTCGTCATCTCCGGCCCCCAGCACCTCGACCGCCTGCTCTCCACCGGCGAGCGGGTGGACGGCTCCAGCCTCTTCACCTACATCGACTCATCCTCCAGCGACCTCTACGTCGTGCCCCGCTACCGCACCGCCTTCCTCGACCCCTTCGCCGAGATCCCCACCTTGGACATCCTCTGCGCCTTCTACACCAGCACCGGCTCGCGCCTGCCCAGCTCCCCGGAGAACGTCGTGCGCCGGGCCCAGGAAGCCCTGCAGGAGCGCACGGGCTTCACCTTGGAGGCCATGGGCGAGCTCGAGTACTACATCCTCTCCGAGCGCCAGCCCTACTACCCCATCACCGCCCAGAAGGGCTACCACGAGTCCGCGCCTTTCTCCAAGTGGGAGAAGCTGCGCACCGACGCCATGGCCGCCATCGCCCAGGCCGGCGGCGCCATCAAGTACGGCCACTCCGAGGTCGGCCACATCCGGGGCGAGGACCAGGAGATGGCCCAGCACGAGATCGAGTTCCTCCCCGTTCCCATCGCCGACGCGGCTGACCAGATCGTCATCGCCAAGTGGATCCTCAGCGTGCTTGGGCACAAGCACGGGGTGCGGGTCAGCTTCGCCCCCAAGATCTCCGTGGGCCACGCGGGCAGCGGCCTGCACGTCCATTCGCGGCTGATGCAGGACGGCCGCAACGTCATGGTGTCCAAGGGCGCGCTGAGCGAGCCGGCGCGCAAGCTCATCGCCGGCTACCTGTCCTTGGCCCCGTCGCTGACCGCCTTCGGCAACACCGTGCCCACCGCCTACCTGCGCCTGGTCCCCCACCAGGAGGCGCCCACCAACATCTGCTGGGGCGAGCGCAACCGCTCCACCTTGGTCCGGGTGCCCCTGGGCTGGCTGCACTCCTCGGACATGGTCAAGGACGCCAACCCCCGCGAGAAGGCCAACCCGGAGGCCGGGTCCCAGAGCCAGACCGTGGAGTTTCGCGCCCCGGACGGCTCCGCTCAGATCCACCTGCTCATGGCCGGGCTGGCCGTGGCCGCCCGGCACGGCCTGGGCATGCGCGACGCCCTGGCTGTGGCCCGGCGGCTCCACGTGGACGGCAACGTCTTCTCCGCCGAGAACAAGGCCCTGCAGGCCAAGCTGCCGCAGCTGCCCGCCTCCTGCGCCGAGTCGGCCGAGTGCCTCCTGCACGACCGCGCGGTCTACGAGGCGGACGGCGTCTTTTCCCCCGTGGTCATCGACGGCATGGCCCGCCGGCTGCAGGCCTTCAACGACCGTGACCTCAGCGAGCGGCTCTTCGGCAAGGAAGAGGAGATCAAGAAGATCGTCGACGAGTTCCTCTATTGTTGACGGGGCGGGCCAAAAGTTGATACATTAACCATCTCGCGGGACGAGTTCCGACGGGGAGTGCCGAAAGAGGGAGAGCGATACCACTATAATCTACAAGACTGCCAAGGATACGACGCGGATCAACAATCGGATCACGTCCAGCCAAGTCCGCGTCATAGACGTGGATGGGACGCAAGTCGGCATCAAGCCTCTCTCTGAAGCACTGGCCCTGGCGCGTCAGCGGGGCAAGGACCTCATCGAGATCGCTCCGCAGGCGAGTCCGCCGGTCTGCAAGATCCTCGACTACCCGAAGTACCGTTACGAGCAGGAGAAGAAGGTCCGGGAGTCGCGGCGCAAGCAGAAGGCGGGGATGCTCAAGGAAGTGCGCTTCAAGCCGCACATCGGAGCGCACGACCTGGACACGAAGCTCAAGCACATAACCGAGTTCATCACGGCGCACGACAAAGTGAGGCTCACCGTCGTGTTCCGCGGCCGGGAGATGCAGCACCGAGACCTAGGGATGAAGCTGCTGGCAATGATCCAAGAGCGCCTCAACGCCATCGCGTCGGTGGAGCAGGCGCCCATGCCGGACCGCAACCGGCTGGTCATGACCCTCATCCCCAAGCACTAAGGACCAACTATGCCTAAAATGAAATCGCACAGCGGCGCCAAGAAGCGCTTCTTCAGGACCGGCACCGGCAAGTTCAAGCACGCCCGCGCCGGCCGGCGGCACCTGCTCTCGCCCAGGTCGGGAGAGCAGAAGCAGTTCACGCGCACCAAGAGCTTCCTCAACAAGACCGAGGAGAAGATCATGGCGCGCTACCTCCCCTACGCCTGAGAGGGGCGGGGCTCTACTTTAGGACGGGAGTCAAACCATGCGAATAAAATCCGGCGTCACCACCCGACATCACAAGAAGAAGAAGTTCCGCCTAGCCAAAGGCTTCTATTCCGACAAGAGCCGCAAGTGGCGGCAGGTGAAGCAGGCGGTCGAGAGGTCCCTGGCCGCCGCCTATGTCGGCCGCAAGGACAAGAAGGGCGACTTCCGCTCCCTCTGGATCGAGCGCATCAACGCCGCCTGCCGCGAGCACGGCCTGAGCTACTCCCGGTTCATGGCGGGCCTCAAGAAGGCCAACATCACCCTCAACCGCAAGATGCTCTCGGAGATGGCGATCCGGGACGGCTCCTCCTTCAAGAAGCTGGTCGCCCTGTCCCAAGGCGCCTGAGTCCGGGGGCACGCCGTGTCCCCGGTGACGCGCGCCGACCTGGAGGCCGCTTACGCCCGCCTCTCTGGCCCTCTCTTCCGAGACCCCATCGCCTCGGCCAAGACCGCTGAGGAGCTCGAGGCGGTCCGGGTCGAAGCCCTGGGCCGCAAGAGCGGGCTGACCGAGCTCCTCAAAGGGCTCAAGGACCTCTCCCTCGAAGAGAAGCGCGAGTTCGCACCCAAGATCCAGGCCCTCAAGGCCGAGCTGGAGACCCTGGTCTCCCGACGCCGCGCCGAGCTGGAGGCCCTGGCGGACGAGGCGTCCTTGCAGAGCCTCGACCTGGACCTCTCCCTTCCGGCCCTGGCGCCGACGCGGGGCCGCCTGCACCCCCTGACCCAGACCCTCCAGGAGATGGCCTCCATCTTCAGCCTCATGGGCTACTCCTGGGCCGAGGGGCCCTTGGTCGAGGATGAGCGCCACAACTTCGAGGCCCTCAACATCCCGGAGCACCACGCCGCGCGGGACCTGCAGGACACCTTCTACCTCCAGGACGTGCCGCTGCTGCTGCGCACCCACACCTCGCCGGTGCAGATCCGCACCATGGAAAACGTGCGGCCGCCCCTGCGGGTCATCTGCCCCGGGCGCGTGTTCCGCCACGAGGCCATCGACGCCACCCACTCCGCGGTCTTCCACCAGGTCGAAGGCCTGGCCGTGGACCAGGGCATAACCTTGGCGGACCTCAAGGGGACCCTGCAGACCTTCCTACAGAGGCTCTTCGGCCCCAAGACCAAGACGCGCTTCCTGCCCTCGTACTATCCCTTCACCGAGCCCTCGGCGGACGTCTACGCCTCGTGCATCTTCTGCTCCGGCTCGGGCTGCCCCATCTGCAAGCACTCCGGCTGGATCGAGATCATGGGCGCGGGCATGGTCCACCCGAACGTATTCAAGGCCGTGGACTACGACCCCGAGACCTGGTCCGGCTTCGCCTTCGGCATCGGAGTGGACCGCGTGGCCATGCTGCGCCTGGGCGTGCCGGACCTGCGCCTCTTCTACGAGAACGACCTGCGCTTCCTGCGCCAATTCGATGAAAATCTCGTATAGCTGGCTCAAGGAGTTCCTGCCCCTGGACCTGCCGGCCCAGGACCTGGCCGCGCGCCTGCCCCTGCTGGGCTTCGAGGTCGCCTCGGTGGAGACCCGGGGCCCCGCCTTCACCGGCGTGGTCGTCGGCGCCGTGCTCTCCAAGGATAAGCACCCCAATGCGGACCGGCTCTCCCTCTGCGTCGTGGAGGTCGGCGACGAGAAGTACTCCGTGGTCTGCGGGGCTCCGAACGTGGCCGCAGGGCAGAAGATCGCCCTGGCCCGCGTCGGCGCGGTCCTGCCCGGCGGCTTCAAGATCGAGCGCTCCAAGATCCGCGGCGTCGAGTCGCAGGGCATGATCTGCTCGCGCAAAGAGCTGGGCCTGGGCGAGGAAGCCGCCGGCATCTGGGTGCTCGAGCCATCCGCGCAGATCGGCAGCGACGTGGCCGCCGGCCTGGGCGAGACCGACTCCATCCTGGAGCTCGAGATCACCCCCAACCGGGCGGACTGTCTCTCGCACCTGGGCTTGGCCCGCGAGCTCTCCGCTTACCTGCGCATCCCGTTGCGGCCGCGGCCGGCCCCGGCCCTGCCGGCGGGGTCTCTGCCCTGCCTGGACGTGCGCGTCGAGGCCCCCGCGGCATGCCCCCGCTACGTGGGCCGCAGCTTCGAAGGGCTCGCCATCGGCGCCAGCCCCGGCTGGCTGGCCGCCAAGCTCGAGGCCGTGGGCCTGCGCCCGATCAACGCCCTGGTGGACATCACCAACTACCTGCTCATGGATGTGGGCCAGCCCATGCACGCCTTCGACGCGGACAAGCTGGAAGGCTCCATCCGCGTGCGCTTCGCCGAGGCCGGCGAGACGATCACGGCCCTCGACGAGAAGCAGTACTCCCTGACGGAGCGCTGCCTGGTCATCGCGGACGGCAAGAAACCCGTGGCCATCGCGGGGGTGATGGGCGGGCTCCACACCGGGGTGACGGAAAAGACCAAGCGCGCGTTCCTGGAGAGCGCCTATTTCGACCCGCCGACCGTGCGCCGGACCTCCCAGGCCCTGCGCCTGAAGTCCGACTCCTCGCACCGCTTCGAGCGCGGCACCGACCCGGAGGCGGCCGGGACCGCCTCCCTGCGCGCCACGGAGCTAATCCTCAAGCTCTGCGGCCGAGGCGCCCAGGTCTCCGAGCCCCTCGACCGCCGGGCCGCGGCCGCCGCCCCGGCCCCCATCACGGTCACCAGCGCCCGCATCAACTCCATCCTCGGCTCCGCCTTCGCGGCCGGCTCGGTGGAGTCGGCACTCAAGTCCATCTCGGCCGCCTTCGAGCAGCAGGGCGATGTCATCCGCTTCACCGCGCCCTCCTACCGGCACGACCTGGCCACGGTCTGGGACCTGGCCGAGGAGGTCGCCCGGCTGGCCGGCTACGACGAGATCCCCTACCGCCTCCCGGCCGCGGCGCTGGAGCCCTCGCTGAGCTTGCCCGCCCAGAGCGCGGCCGACCGCGCCCGCCGGCGCCTGGCCGCCTTGGGCCTCTGCGAGGCCTACAACTACGACTTCATATCGGACAAGTTCGCGGCCCAGGCCCGGCTCAAGACCCCGCTGCTGCGGGTGAAGAACCCGCTCTCCGAGGAGTACGCCAACCTCAGGCCCACGCTCCTGGTCGGGCTGCTCGGCAACGCGCGCCGCAACCTCAACAGCGGGGCCGAAGAGGTCAGGCTCTTCGAGCTGGGCAAGGCCTATGTCCCCTCGGGCAAAGGCGCGGCGGAGACGGCCCAGGCCGCGGGCCTGCTGCTGGGACCCGCGGCGCGGCATTGGACCGCTCCGCGCGGCCGCAGGCTCGACTTCTACGACGCCAAGGGCGTGGTCGAGGAACTCCTGGCCGGCCTGCCCGCCCTGGACTGGCTGCCGCTCTCCGACCCGGACGCGGGCCGGGCTCCTGCGGATTCGCTCTTCCACCCTCGCGCCAGCCTGCGCCTGCGCCACCCCACGGGGGCTCTGGGCACCGTGGGCCTGCTGCATCCCGTCGTGGCCCGAGCCTGGGACCTGGAGCGCGAGCAGGCGGCGCTCTTCGAGCTCGACCTCGACCTCATCGCCCGGCTGGAAGGGTCCATGACGAAGTTCGCCGCCTTCAGCGTCTTCCCGGGCTCGAGCCGGGACCTGTCCTTCCTGGTCGCGTCCTCGGTCCGCTTCGGAGAGGTCCTGGCCGCGGTGCGCTCAGCCGGCGCCGCCGGGCTGCGCGCGGTGGAGCTCGTGGACAAGTTCACCGGCCAGGGAGTGCCCGAGGGCCGGCAGAGCCTGACCGTGCGCCTGAGCTTCGGCCTCGCGGACCGCACCCTCAAGGACGCAGAGGTGTCCGCGGCCGTGGAACGCATCCTGGCCGGACTGCAGGGCAAGCTTGGCGCGGTCCTGCGGTCATGATTCAGGAGCAGCAGTCCAGGCTCAAACACCTCGAAAAGGTCGTCGACACGACCTCGAAGGCCCTCCTGGCCCTCTCCGCCCGGAACAAGAAGCTCGCCGAATCCAACGCCAAGCTGGAAGCCGAGAATCGCCAGCTGCACAGCGATCTGCGCCAAGCCCGCGCGGTCTTAGCCCGGCACGACAAGGTGAAAGGCCGACTCGATCGCCTCGCTTTGAAGCTGGAGAAATTCGCATGAGCATGAACGAGAAGATTCCGGTCATCATCGCGGGGCTGCATCTCGAGGTCGAAGTCGAAGGCCTCCTGCAGATGGAGGTCAGCAGCATCGCCAACCTGGTCAACGACAAGCTCGAGGAGGTCAAGGCCCTCTATCCGAATGTCGTCGACACCCGGAGGCTCGCGGTCTACACCGCTCTCTACGTCGCCATAGACCTCTACAAACTGCAGCAGGCAGAATCCACCAACCGCAAGGCCACGGAAAACACGCTCGACCATATCGACAAGACCCTGCAGCAGACCCTCAAGGCGGCGGGCGTCGAGGCCGAATAGCCTCGTGGCCGACGAACTCTTCACCTCCCGAGGCGCGGACCAGCCTTTGGCCGCGCGCCTGGCTCCCAAGACGCTCGACGAGTTCTCCGGCCAGGAGCATCTCCTAGGCCCGGGCAAGATGCTGCGCCGCCTCATCGAGGCCGACCGTTTCGCCTCGGCCCTGTTCTTCGGCCCCCCCGGCTCGGGCAAGACCGCTTTGGCCCGCTTCATCGCGGCGCGCTCGCAGGCCGAGGTGGTGGAGCTCAACGCGGTCGCGGCTGGCGTGGCCGACCTTAAGAAGGTCCTGGAGCAAGCCAAGTACTCATCCTCCCACCTGGGCCGCCGCACCTTGGTCCTCATCGATGAGATACACCACTTCAACCGCACCCAGCAGGATGTGCTCCTGCCTTCGGTGGAGCGCGGGGACATCCTGCTCATCGGCCTGACCACGGAGAACCCCTCCTTCTACGTCAACGCGGCGCTGCTCTCGCGCTTCACGGCCTTCGAGTTCCAGCCCCTGGCCGAGGCTCACCTCAAGGCCATCCTCCAGCGCGCCCTGTCGGACGAGGACCGCGGTTTGGCCAGGCTCAAACTCAAGCTCGCGGCGCAGGCCGAGGCGCATCTGACCCGCATGTCCGGAGGCGACGCGCGCAAGCTTCTGAACGCCCTGGAACTGGCCGCGCTCTCCACCGCCCCCGGCCACGACGGGGTGCGGCACATCACCTTGGAGGTCGCCGAGGAGTCCATCCAGCGCAAGTCGATCCGCTACGACAAGAGGTCCGACGACCACTACGACCACATCTCGGCCTTCATCAAGTCCATGCGCGGCTCGGACCCGGACGCGGCCGTCTACTGGATGGCCAAGATGCTGGCCGCCGGAGAGGACCCCCGCTTCATCGCGCGCCGCATCCTCATCTGCGCCTCGGAGGACGTGGGCAACGCGGATTTCCGCGCGGTCCTGGTGGCTTCCGCCGCCTTCCACGCGGCCGAGGTGCTGGGTATGCCCGAGGCGCGCATCCCCTTGGCGCAGGCCGCGATCTATGTGGCGGCAGCGCCCAAGTCCAACGCGGCCTACTTGGCCATAGACGCGGCCATGGCCGAGGCCCAGAACGGCCCTTCCCGGGAGGTGCCCCTCCACCTGCGCGACGCCAGCCTCGACGCAAAGACGCGCGGGCACGGCCAGGGCTACAAGTACCCGCACGATTTCCCGGGCCACTACACGCCGCAGGAGTACATGCCCGAGCCCAGGCGCTTCTACGAGCCCACGGAGCTCGGCGACGAGAAGCGCATCAAGGAGTTCCTCAAGGCCCTGCGCAGGGGCTCGTGAACCGCGGAGGACTCGCCTCCGCGGTGGGCCGGAGGCTGGCTCAGCAAGCGGACCTGCTCCTCTGCCTGGCGCTCTTCGCTTTCTCCCTCCATGTCCACTGGCCCGGCTTCATCACCATAGACTCCATCACCCAGCTGGCCCAGGCGCAGAGCGGCGTCTACGGCGACTGGCATCCGGCCCTGATGCGCTGCGTCTGGCACTGGCTCAACAAGATCCATTTCGGACCAGCCGGGATGCTGGTCCTGCACAATCTGCTCTTCTTCGGGGGCCTGGCCTGCCTGGCGCGCGCCAGCCGTTTCGGCCGCTTCGGCCGGGCGGCTCTGGTCCTCGGCTTCACGGCGGTGCCCTCGGTGTTCACCCAACTCGGGGTCGTCTGGAAAGACGTCGGGCTCTCCACCTCCTATTTCCTGGGGGCTTCCTGGCTGGTCCTGGCCCGCTCGCGTCGCTGGCCGCTCTGGCCGGCCCTGCTCCCGCTCTTCTATGGGACCGCGGTGCGCCACAACTCGCTGCCCGCCCTGCTCCCCCTGGCCCTGCTCTTCGTGGACGCGACGCGGCCGGCGCTGCGCTCCTTCTGGAAGAAAGCCGCGGCCGGGCTCGCCTTGAGCCTGGGCCTCTGGATGCTGGCCTTGGGCCTCAACCGCTGGCTGGCATCGGGTCACCGCGAGCATATGGGAGCGCAGCTGGCGTTCTTCGACCTGGCCGGGATCTCCCTCTGTGCCCAGAAGCCGCTCTATCCGCCGGTCCTCTATAGAGAAGAAGTCACTTTGGAGAAGATCCGGGACCGCTACCATCCCGGCGACTGGAGGCCCGCCCTGCTCTTCGCGCCGCGCGCCGACCTGCCGGGCTTCGACCGAGCCGTCTCAGCCTACTGGCTGGGCCAGGTCTTTAGGCATCCCGCCTGCTACCTGGGCCACCGCCTCTCCGCCTTCAAATACACCCTCAACCTCGACGGCGGCCCCCCGACCATCCCCATCTGCTGCCGCGTGTTCCCCAACCCCTGGGGGATCGAGAAGGCGCGCGGCGCCGCCTTTTCGGCGGTCTACGGAGAGCTCTGGAGCATCCGCAACAGCCTCTGGTTCCACGTCTTCCCCTACTATGCGGCCTGCGGTCTGGCCCTCGTCCTGGCCCTGCTGTGGAAGGACCTCGTGCTGGGCTGTCTCTCCGCCAGCGGCTTCCTCTACGTGCTGAGCTACGCGGTCGCCGGCTTCGGCGGCGTGGACTTCCGCTACTCCTATTGGGCCGTCATCGCCGCGCTCTCCTGCGCGGCCTGGCTGCTGCCGGGCTCGCCCGGACCGGCCGCCCAGAGGCTCGCTGCCCTGGCCCGGCAGCGACTCCAGGCCATGCGCCGGGGCGCCTAGCGCTCAGCCGTGTGACGATCGGTTGCGGAACGCGCAGAGCGTCGTCTTGGTCTCGTCCAGGAAGTTCCTGAGGTCCGCGGGGGCCACGCGCCGGCCCTCCCGACAGACCGCCAGCCACTCGCCCTGGCCCTCCACCCGCCAGCCCGAGTGGAGCGCGAAGTGGTTGAGGACCGCGGCGTCGAAGAGTCGGCGCACGGCCGCTTCCTCCTTGCCCCTCAGCAGGTACTTGCCGGAGAACTCCGGGCTCGCGTCGAAATCGATGTCCTGATAGCCGAAGAGGCCTCCCACCTTATGGAGGATGTTCTCCGGGCGCAGTTCGAAAGCGGGCAGGCCCAGGCCCGGGACGTGGAAGCCGGCCACGGTCTGCCGGTAGGTGTGCCGGCTCTTGCCGTTGCCCGTGACATAGCTGAAGTCGAACAAGGCCAGCGCGGCTTCGGCGTCCAGCTTGCCGCGCAGCACGTTGGAGAACTGGCGGCTGTGTCCGATGCAGAAGCATGGGAAATCGGAGAACTGCTCGCGGGCCAGTCCCGGGTCGCCGGCCTGGTACTCCAAGCCCAGGCGCAAAGCGGCCTCCGCGAAAGCCTCCCGGCGCTTCTTCTCGGAGAAATACTGCAGGGCGGCCGCGCCGCCGATGAGCAAGATGACGCCGCCCATGATGACCGCGGGCAGGACCTCGGGAGTCAGGATCAGCATGGGCCGACATCATATCTAAATTGATACGATGAGTTCATGCCGGAGCAACTGAGCCTGGAGATGGCCGGAGCGCGCAAGGTCTACACGGTCAGCCAGGTCAACGCGCAGATCCACGAGCTCCTGGAAGCCTCCTTCCCCGAGCTCTGGGTCGAAGGCGAGATCTCCAACTGCCGCGCCTACCCCTCCGGCCACACCTACATGACCCTCAAGGACGAGGGCGCCCAGATCCAGGCCGTGCTCTTCAAGGGCGCGGCCTTCGGCGTGAAGTTCAAGCCCGTTGACGGGCTCAAGGTGCTGGTCCGGGCGCGGGTGTCCTCCTACGTCAAGCGCGGCGACGTCCAGCTCATCATCAGCGCGCTGGAGCCGCGGGAGAAAGGAGCGCTCCAGCTCGCATTCGAGCAGCTCAAGGCCAAGCTCGCGGCGGAAGGTCTCTTCGACGAGGCCCGCAAGAAGCCGCTGCCCCCCTTCCCGAAACGAGTGGGCATCGTCACCTCCGCGCAGGGCGCGGCGGTCCACGACATGATCACGGTCCTCTCCCGCCGCTGGCCGGGCCTGGAGATCCTGGTCTACCCGGTCAAGGTCCAGGGCGACGGCGCCAAGGAGGAGATCGCCCGGGCCGTGGCGGACTTCAACGAGCTCCTGCCGGACACGGACGTACTCCTGGTGGGCCGCGGCGGCGGCTCCATCGAGGACCTCTGGGCCTTCAACGAGGAGCTCGTGGCCCGGGCCATCGCGGCCTCCGAGATCCCGGTCATCTCCTGCGTGGGCCATGAGACGGACTTCACCATCGCGGATTTCGTCGCGGACGTGCGGGCCCCCACCCCCTCGGCCGCGGCCGAGCTGGCGGTCCCGGAGCAAGCCGCGGTCCTGGCCCAGGTGACGGACTCCCGGCGCCGGCTGCTGGCCTCTATCCAGGAGCGCCTGCGCGGCCTGGCCGAAAGGCTCGACTTCGCCAGGCGGCATCCCTTCCTGCAGAGCCCCCACCGCATGTACGAGGAGCGCAGCAAGCGCGTCGATGAGCTCTTCGGCCGCTTGCCCGAGGCCCTGCGCCAGGTCCTGCTGCACGCGGAGAAGGACCTGCGGCTGCAGATGGAGAAGCTCGACGCTTTCAGCCCCTTGAAGGTCCTGGGCCGCGGCTACGCCATCGCCGAGAAGCTGCCCGGCCGCGAGATACTCCGGAGCGCGGAGCAAGTGCGCCCCGGCGACCGCGTGCGCGTGCGCCTGCACCAAGGCGAGATCCATTGCGAGGTGAAAGATGCCCAAGAAAGAAGACAAGCCTGACTTCGAGACCTCCCTGAAAAAGCTCGAAGGCATCGTCCGGGAGCTGGAGTCCGGGGAGAAAGGCCTGGAAGAGTCTTTGGAGCTCTTCGAGAAGGGCGTGACCTTGGCCAAGGGCCTCACCGCCCAGCTCGAAGACGCCAAGCGCAAGGTCGAGGTCCTCACCAAAGAGGGCGGCAAGCTCTCACGCAAGCCTTTCGCCGAGGCCCAGGGATGAGCGCAGCGGGGGCCTGGGTCGAGGTCCCCTTCGAGGTGCAGAAGCCCCAGGACGGCCTGCGCCTGGACTCCTATCTCGCCGCGCGCCTGCACCGCTACTCGCGCAGCCAGGTCCAGCGACTCATCGACGCAGGCCGGGTCTTCCTGCGCGGCAAGACGGTCAAGCCCGCGACCCGCGTCGCCTCCGGCGAGACCGTGTTCATCCGCTATCCCCGCCATGAGGAGCTGCCCTGCCTCCACGAAGAGCTGCCGGTCCTCTATGAAGACGAAGTCCTGCTCGCCGTGGACAAGCCCGCGCCGCTCTTATGCCATCCCACGGACAAGATCCAGAACAACACCGTGACTTCCGTCTTGAAGAAGCAGTTCCCGGGCCTGCGCCTGCACCTGGCCCACCGCCTGGACCGGGAGACCAGCGGGGTTCTGCTTCTGGCCAAGGATCCCGGGACCACGCGCCGGTTGGCGGCCCATTTCATCAGCCGGCAGGTGAAGAAGGAGTATCTGGCTTTGGTCGCCGGAGAGGTCTCCTGGCGCCGGCAGACCGTGGATGCGCCATTGGGCAAAGAAGGGCTGGAGATCAAGGTGCGGCAAGCGGTGGGCGCAGGGGCCGAAGCGCGCACCGAGTTCGAGCTCCTGGCCTGCGGCGCGGGGCTTTCCTTGGTCCTCGCCCGGCCCCTGACCGGCCGTCTGCATCAGATCCGCGTGCACCTGGCCCATCTCGGCCATCCGGTCCTGGGAGACAAGCTCTATACCGGAAAAGGAGAGCTCTACATGAAGGCGGTGAGAAAATCCCTCACCGAAGCCGACTTGGCCAAGCTCGGCGCTCCCCGGCAGATGCTCCACGCGCAGCGCCTGCGCCTGCCCCATCCGGAGACGGGCCGGGAACTCTCCGTGACCGCGCCGCTACCCGAGGATTTCCGCCGTCTGCTGCAGGGAGCCGGGATCTCATGGCCGTAAGCCCCCCCCCCATCAAGGCCGTTTTCTTCGACATCGGCAACGTCCTACTGCACTTCGACATCCCCGCCATCCTCGCGGAGATCTCCGCGGCCCTGGGCCGCCATCCCATCAAGGTCGCGCGCATCCTGCTGGACACCAAGCGCATCTCGGCCTTGGAGCGCGGCAAGATCGGCTCGGACGAGCTCTACCGCATCTTCCGCGATGAGCTGGGCTACCGCGGGAGCTTCCCGAAGTTCAAGAAGCTCTGGTGCGACCACTTCTCCTTGGAGCGGCGCACCGCGGCTCTGCTCAAGAAGGTCTCCCGGCGGGTGCCCACCTACCTGCTCTCCAACACCCACGCGCTCCACTACGATTTCATCAAGGCCCGATACGCCTTCATCAGATGCGTGCGCGGAGCCGCGCTCTCTCACGAGTTGGGCATGCGCAAGCCGGAGCCGCGCATCTTCCGTGCGGCCCTCAAGCTCGCCCGCGTCAGCGAGCCCGCGCAGGCCCTCTTCATCGACGACCTGGATCTCAACGTCCAGGGCGCCCGCAAGGCCGGCCTGCAGGCCATCCATTACCAAGGGCCGGAGGACTTGGCCCGACGCTTGAGGTCTTTCGGGCTGCTCGCCTAGAACGCCTTACGGAAGACCGCCGACTCCCGCCCGGCGATTTGCTAGAATCCGTCTGCGCCGCATGATAGACGAGCCCCGGAAGACCTCCGTCCTGCGCTTCGCCGCCCACGCGCTCTATCTGCCGCTCATCGCGGCGCTGTGCTACGTGCTCGTGCTCTGTCTCCTGATGCTGGGCCGAGGGAACCCCGCCGGCGCGCACGGACTCCTCTACGGCGTCATGCTCTTCTTCGTCGGCCGGCGCTACGCCAGGATCTACGCCGGAAAGCTCGATGGCCCCCAACTCTGGAAGGATGTGACGGCCCTGGCGGTCATAGACTCCATGCTGGTCGTGCTGTGGATGGAGTACTTCTCTTGAGTCCGCGCCGTTAGCGCAGGATCATAGGAAGGAAGAGCCCGACCAGGCCCAATGATGCTCCCAGCACCATCAGGACGATCCCGCCGTAGGCGAGCAAGCCCCGCGGACCGAGGCCGAAATCCCGGAAACCCTTCTGGTCTTCGGGCCGGTCGTCGCGGTACCTCCGGAAGAGCCACCAGCCCAGCGCCAGGAGGACCAGGCCCGCGGCGATGAATATGGCGGTGAGCATCCCCGAGCCTTGGTCTTGTTGGTACATGTCGGAGCCGGGCGCCTATCCTACCGTTTGCCGCCTTTGGGAGCGACGGGGGCCGCCGGCGCGGCATAGATGAAGTCCATGGTCTTTTCGACGCCGGCGCCCACCACGTCGTTGATCGTCGGACCCAGCGGACGGCCCATGGAGATGACCGCGCCGATGTTCGTGCCGATCTGGACCTGACTGCGGCCGAGCCAGTTGGGCAGGGCGCCATAGGCCGTGGCGCCCGGGGAGTAGCGGGTGAGGGCGAACTTCGGCACGGTGCCTCCGGCCAGACCCCCCTCGAAGGCCGAGATGTTGGCCTCCAGACCCTTGGCGTAGCGCGCGCCGTTCAATGAACCCGAGCCCATCCAGCCCGTCGCGCGATAGGCCCCGTTCTCGAACTGGTTGTAGGCCTGCAGTTCCACGGCTTTCACGCGATCGGCGAAGACGAGCTTCTCCGCTTCGGAAAGCTTGTCATAGCTCTTGCCCATCTGCCTGAGCAAAGTGGCGCGGACCTGGTACTGTTGGACCGCGTGGGTCACCTCGTGGGCGCCTCCGAGCCGCGTGTTGATGACGATGGTGCTCGCATCGCCCTCGGCCATGCCCATGCCGAGCAGGCTGCGGTCCTCGACGACGGTGATGCCGACGTTCTTGCTCGCGCCCGCCTCCTTGAGGCCGGTGAGGACCTGCCGGGCGGTCTTGGTGGTGACCTGCGCGCCCTCTCCGGCCGCGGCCTGGACGATGCCGCGCACCTCGCCGGCCACCTCGCCGGCCACCGTCTTGCCGACCCCTCCGCTCAGTTCGACGATCTCGGAGCCAGCCCGGGCCGTACGGTATACCTCTGTGCCGCTGACGATGCCGCGCGCCGAGTTGACCAGCCCCCCGGCCTTGCTCACGGCGGCGACGACCGGGACGAAGTTGAGCGCGGCCAGGGCGGTGTTCGCCGCGACCTTGGTGCCGTCCCATATGAGGGTGCCCACGCCGGCGCCGCGGTTCTTGTCCCAGCGCGTCTGGTCGCCGCTCTTCTCCATGGCGCCGAAGCCGCTGAGATGATAGAAGAATTTCATGACCTTGGCGCCCGTGGCCACCGTGCCGGCCTGTATCCAATGGCCCTGGGACGCGACGTCGTCCTGCCGCTTCTCCATGTCATCCCAAAACTTCCAGGCGCCCGTGGCCCAGCCGTACTCGAAGCCGGGCTCTCCCATCTGCGGGGCTTTCTCGGAGATGGCGGAGACAGGGGCCGGGACCTTCCGGTCGAGGCCCCCCAGCCCCGCGGGCAGCTGCACCCGGGGGAGTCTGGCGATGGCCGCAAGCTCGGCTTGCGTGAGCACGGCTTTGGGGTCACGCCGGCCCACGATCACGGCGTTGCCGTTGCCGTCCGTGAAGAGGAGCCCGCCGAGGGCCTTGGCATACTCGCCGGCTTTCGCCGTCACCCGGCTGGAGACCTGGGGGCTGAGCCGGGCGTCCGCGAGCAGGCGGCGCGCGGCCTCGGCGTCCATCATGAGCTCGGCCTGCGTCTTGGGCTTGTTCTGGGCGGCCCCGCCGCGGACCCTGTCCCCATACAGCTTGAGGAGCTGGGCCTTCTCCGTGTCCGCGGGCTTGCGTCCCAGCAGGCCTTCGGCCGCGATTCCGATGGCCTGGTGGTGCACTTCGATGGGGTCGTCGGGATGGCGTCCTAGCTGGACCGCCATGGCCTGCTCCCTTAGGGCGCTGAGGCCGCGCACTTTATCCCGGGCGAGAGGCGCCGGGATGGCCCCCATGGCGACGCCCTGGGCGCCGTTGTCCGGTGGAATCTTGCCCGAAAGCTGCTGGAGGACCCCGCTGCTGAGCGCCTTCTCGATGGGATCGCCCGCCAGATATGCCTTCGCGGCCTGCGTCTGGACGTCCCGATAAAGAGTCAGGAAGGCCCCGGAGTTGGCGACCCAATCGATCGGCGCGGGAGGCGCGGTGCTGCCGGCAAAGGCGCGCGGCGCGGCGCACAAGAGACAGATGAGGACAGCCAGAGCCGGGGCTAGCATGGAGGGGTCTCCATAGAAGAGTTTGGCCCCGGAACCTTGATTTGTCAAGGCCATCGGTAGTATTAAGGAAGAAGCCCGCCTCAGAGAGGCAGGACTTCCTTGCGCCGAGCTTTGATGAAGTCGAAGCGATGCAGCTCGCCGAGCACCATGGCCGCTACGATCAGCAGGCCGCCGACGGCCTTGCGGCCCACGAAGGCTTCCCCGCCCACGGTCCAGGCGAAGAGCGCGGCGAAGACCGGCTCCAGAGAGAATCCCAGGCTCACGGTCAGAGGCGGCAGCTTCTTCTGGATGAGGATCTGCAGGAAGAACGCGGACAAGGTCGGGAACAAGGCCAAGAACAGGATGACCTCCCAGCCCCTGGGCGCGGCCACGGCCATGGGCAGGCGCAGGGCCGCGCAAGCCAGGAATGCCAGGACGGAGGTCATCCAGAACTGGTGGAAGGCCAGCAGAACCACGTCCGCGTCGGCCCGCACGCACTTGTCCGTGAAGAGCAGGTGGCCGGCATAAGTCGCGGCCGCGACCAGGCTCAAGGCGTCGCCCCGATTGACGCCCGCAAGCCCCCCCGTGAGCAGCCAGAGTCCGCCGACCGCGACCACGACGGCCAGCCATTGCGAGGGAGCCAGCGCCTTGCGGTAAAGGGCGAGCATGTAGACTGGGACGAACACCACGAAGAGCCCCGTGATGAAGGCGCAATTCGAGGCCGTGGTGAACCCCAGGCCGACGGTCTGGGACACGTAGAGCCCGGCCAGGATGAGGGAGAGGACGAAGCCCTCCCACATCAGCGCCGTCGGCCGCCGCCGCCTCAGGGCCCAAGGCAGGAGGCACAGCGCCGCCAGGAGGAACCGGTAGGCCACCATGGCCACCGGCCCCACATCCGCGAGCGCGTCCTTGACCATGAAGAAGGTCGCGCCCCAGACCGCGGAGCAGTAGACGAGCCCGAGATAGGACATGAGCGCGATAATATTATCATAGAATGCAGGCATCGCCCCTCGGCCATGAAGACCCCGAAACTGCGTCTAGACGCCCTGCTGGTCGAGCGCGGCCTCTTTCCGAGCCGGGCTCGGGCCCAGGCCGCCATCCTGGCCGGCCAGGTCAAGGTGGACGGTCATCCCGATGCCAAGGCCGGGACCTCTTTGCTCGCGGACGCGCGCGTCGACGTCATCGGCGACCCCAACCCCTTCGTCTCCCGAGGCGGACTCAAGCTCGCCGCAGCCCTGGACCGCTTCCCCGTCGCGGTCGCGGGCCGGGTCTGCCTCGACGTCGGCGCCTCCACCGGGGGCTTCACGGACTGCCTGCTCTCGCGCGGAGCGGCCCGGGTCTACGCCGTGGACGTGGGCACGGCCCAGCTCCACGCCAAGCTCCGGGCCGACCCCCGCGTCAAGAGCTTCGAGCAGTTCCATGCCAAGGACCTGCGCCCCGGGATGTTCGACCCCCGTCCGGACCTCGCGGTGGTAGACGTCTCTTTCATCTCTCTGGCCAAGGTTCTGCCGCACGTCCTGCCCTGCCTGGCCCGGCCCTTCGACATCCTGGCTTTGGTCAAGCCCCAATTCGAGCTGGAGCCCAAGCTCGCGCCCAAGGGCGTGGTGCGCCGGCCCGAGCACCGCGCCCTGGCCCTGGATCGGGTGCGCGAGAGCCTGGGCGCGCTGCCCGTCAGGGAAGCCGGCGTCCTGGAATGCCCGGTCCACGGCCCGAAGGGCAACATCGAATCTTTCGTGCATCTCACGTCAGTTTGATAGAATGAAAGTGGCGCTCCCATGAAGATCCTCCTCATCCCCGACCCGGCCTCTCCCTACGGCGAAGACGCCTTCTGCCGGGAGCTGTCCCAACGCGCCGCCTCGCGCGGCCATGAGACGGTGATGGCCGAGGGGGATCCCGCGCGCGACGCCGACGTCGTGCTCATCAACAGCTTCCAGGCCGCGCCCATACGCGCCGCCCGCGCCGCCGGCAGGAAGGTGGCGGTCCGGCTCATCGACTCCTTCGCCGAGGTGCCGGCCGCGGAACTGCCTCCGATACTCGACGCCCTGCGCCAGGCGGACCGCCTCCTGGTCCCCAGCCGCTATCTCGCGGACTTGGCCCAGTCCTGGGGAGTCAACGGGAAGGCCCTGCCCGTGCCCTATGCCTATGACCGGGTCATGGCCAACAAAGTCGCGCTGGTCACCATGCGCGCCTCCCGGCCGGCCGACTTCCAGATCATCACCACCTGCAAGTTCAGCGAGGCCTGCCGCCCGGGCCTGGAGCTGCTCATGTCCGCGACCAGCCGCCTGCGCTTCGACTGGCATCTCACCATACTGGGCCAGGGCCCGCTCCTGGCCTCGGTCCAGGAGCGCTCCCGCGGAATCCTGCCCGCGCAGAGAGTCCTCTTCGCCGGCGAGCTGCCTCATCTCAAGGTCATGGAATTCTTCCGCTCCGCCAAGGTCTACGTCAACCCCACGGGCTCCGAAGGCTTCCCGGCCATGTCCCTCTACGCACTCTCCGAGGGCTGTCCCGTGGTCGCGCCCCGCTGCGGCGCGGTCCCCGAGCTCATCACGGACGGCAAGAACGGCATGCTCTTCAACGCGGGCGACGCCGCCTCGCTCGCCCAGGCTTTGGTCACCCTCTGGTCGGTGCGCGGCCTGTCCTTGCAGCTCATCGCCGAGGGCATCAAGACCGTGGAGCGCCACACCTGGGACGCCACCGTGGCGGCGGCCTTCGACGCGCTGGAGGGCATGGCGCGATGACCAAGCTCGTCTGCGCGCTGCTGGTCGACCTCGATGACGCCGTGGATTTCCCAGGCAGCGAGGGCTCGGTGCTGGGCCGGCCCCTGGCCGCCTATCCCCTCATGGCGGCTCGCACCTCGGCCCATGTGCGCCGTGTCTACGCGGTCACGGGCTCTCCACCGGTCAAGGCGGCGGCCCTACAGTACGACGCCATCATCATCGACCCCCCGGCCGGCAAGCCCTCCTTGGAAGACTACCTGCGGCACGGCTTGCGCCAGGCCACGGCGGACTTGAGCCGCGAGGACGCCGGGCTGGAGTTGCTCGTGATGCTCTTCCCGAACGCCCCGGCCGTGACCAAGGACATGATCGATTCCGGAGTCGAGGCCCTGCTTGACCGACCGGAGCTCGATTCGGCCTTGAGCGTGGCACCGTTGGAGCGCTGGTCGCCGGGATTGACGCGGCAGCAGACCAGCGACGGCCTTCTGGAGACTTTTCTGCCGCCGGCCAGCGCGGCCGGGCCGGCCTGGCATCCCACCTGGGGAGTGACCGTGCTCAGGCCCGGCAACGTCGAGCCGGCGGCCGGCGGCGGCACCTGGCCCTGGCTGGGCCGAAAGGTCCTGCCCATCAAGACCTGGGGTCCGGGCCTGATCGACTACCACTGGCAGCTCCCGGGACTGGAGTACTGGCTCAAGAAGAACGGCGTCCCGGACCTGTCCGCCAACCTCGAGCGCCAGCCCCTGCCCAAGCCCCAGCTCTCGCCCAAAGGCGACCGCCGTTAATCGCGCTCCATCTCCCGGAGCACGGCGGGGAGACCGCGCAGGTCTTTGACCTCCCAAGGGCAGGGCGGCAGCTTCCACTCGGCGGGAGAGCCCACGCGGCGCACGAAACGCACCCCCGTCTCCTTGGCCGCGCGCCAGTCGCTCTCCGCGTCGCCCACGAAGACCACCTCTCCCTTCCGGAACGGCCCATCCCGCAGGACGCGGCGGATGACGTCCGGCTTCTTGGCCGGCGAGCCCCAAGCCCGCTCGAAATACGCCAGGAGACGGCGGCGGCGCAGGATGCGTTCGAGCTCTTCGTGGGGCGTGCCGGAAGCCACGAAGAAGCGGTAGCGGCCCCGCCCCCTGCGCAGGAACTCCCGCGCCCCGGGCACGACCGGGCACTTCAGGACCCGGTCGAAGACCAGACGGGAGAAATCCGCGGCCAGCTGCGCCTCGCGCCGCGGGGTGTAGCGCTCGCCCAGGATCTCGGTGCAGATGTGGCGGAACTTGACGTGCCGGGAGATGCCCATGTGGCGCACGTGGTAGTCCAAGATCTCCGGGATGCGTCGCGGATGGTCTTTCCGGAACAGAGCGCGGAAGGCCTCGGTCTTGATATCCGTAGATTCCAGGATGACCCCATCGCAATCGAAAACGACGGCCTCGATCTTCACCGTCCATTTTGTAGCATTGTCCCGTCCGTGGCCGCAACGGCTGTACGCCATTCCAAGTCCCCCCGGCCTACGAGGACAGCGCCTTACTCTGGCTCGTCGGCAAATGATAGAATCCCCGGCATGAGGCGCTCATCCGCTCCCAAGCCCCCGCGCACCGTACAGCGGGAACTCCTGCGCGCCATGAAGCGCATCCGAGGCGTAGAACTGGCCATCGAGGCCGAATACCCGAAGGACGAGATGAAGACGCCGGTGCATCTATGCATCGGCCAGGAAGCGGTCCCGGTCGGTGTGTGCGCGAACCTGCGCCAAGACGACTACGTCCTGAGCAACCACCGCAGCCACGGCCACTACTTGGCCAAAGGCGGCGATCTCAAGGCCATGATCGCGGAGTTCTACTGCCGCGAGACCGGCTGCTCCCGGGGGCACGGCGGCTCCATGCACCTCATCGACCCTGCGGTGGGCCTGCTGGGCTCCTCGTCCATCGTGGGCGGGGGCGTCCCCCTCGCGGTCGGCGCCGCGCTCGCCTCCCAGCGCCTGGGCCAAGATCGGGTCGCGGTCGTGTTCTTTGGCGACGCAGCCTCAGAGGAGGGCGCCTTCTACGAGAGCATGAACTGCGCCCGGCTCTGGAAGCTGCCCGTGGTCTTCGTCTGCGAGAACAACTTCTACTCCGTGTGCTCCCACATCGACGCCCGCCAGCATACGCGGGAGATCGTCCTGCGAGCCCGGGCCTTCGACATCCCCGCGGCCCAGGTCGATGGGACGGACGTCCTGGATGTCTATCGCAAGGCCGCGGCAGCCGTGGCCCACGCCCGCCGCGGCAAGGGCCCCTACTTCCTGGAATGCCAAGCCTATCGCTGGCGCGCCCATTCCGGAGCGGGGGACCCGGACGCCGAGCGCTATCGCAAGCCCGGCGAGGCGGAGCGCTGGCTCAAGCGCTGCCCGATCCGCCTTCTGGAAAAACGCTTGTTAGCCAGCGGCACCGTGCGCCCTCAGGACATCCAAGGCATGCAGGAGCGCATCTCGGCCGAGATACGTGAGGCGTTCCGTTTCGCCCAGGCCGGCCCCCTGCCGGGGCCCGAGGCCCTGGAGCGGCATCTCTTCTTCTCGGAGCGAGCCGCCTAGCCATGCCCTGGACCAAGGTCCTCGTCGAGAAGTCCGCTCCCGATTTCGACGAACACGCGGGGCGCCAGGCCCGCAAGCTCTCCTACGGCGAAGCCATCCGCGAGGCCCTGGACCAGGCCCTCGAGCGCGACCCCCGGGTCTATGTCATGGGGCAAGGCGTCGACGACCCATCCGGCATCTTCGGCAGCACTTTGGACCTGCACCGCAAATACGGCAGCAAGAGGGTCTTCGACACGCCCCTTTCCGAGAACGCCCTCACCGGCATGGCCGTAGGAAGCGCCCTGGCCGGCCTGCGGCCGGTCTACGTGCACAACCGGCCTGATTTCCTGCTCCTGGCCATGGATCAGATCGCCAATCATGCGGCGAAATGGAGCTACATGTTCGGAGGCCGCAGCCATGTCCCGCTCGTCATCCGGGCGGTGACCGGGCGGGGTTGGGGCTCGGCCGCTCAGCATTCGCAAGCCCTGCAGGGGCTCTTCCTCCACATCCCCGGGCTCAAGATCGTCATGCCGGCCACGGCTTACGACGCCAAGGGCCTCCTGCTCTCCAGCATCGCGGACGGCAACCCGGTCTTGTTCCTGGAGCATCGCTGGCTCTACAAGCACAAGAGCCACGTCCCAGAAACGCTCTACCGCGTCCCCTTCGGCAAGGCCCTGGTGCGCCGGCGCGGTAAGGATGCGACCGTAGTGGCGGTCTCCCAAATGGTCATCGAAGCTCTGACCGCGGCCGATGAGCTCGCCCCGCAGGGAATCTCCGCCGAGGTCATCGACCCGCGGACCTTGTGCCCGCTGGACACGACGGCCATCCTGAAGTCCCTGCGCAAGACCGGGCGCCTGGTGGTCTGCGACACCGGGTGGAAGACCGGCGGGGTCACGGCGGAGCTCGCCGCCTTGGCGGCGGAGAAGGGCTTCGCCTACCTCAAGCGGCCCGTCAAGCGTATCGCCTGCGCGGATGTCCCGACCCCGGCGGGCTACACTTTGGAGAAGGCGTTCTACCCGGGCTCAGCCGATATCGTCAAAGCGGTCCAGGAGGTCATGGCATGAAGGTCTTGGTGACGGGCGGCGCGGGCTACATCGGCTCCATCCTCGTGCCGCGCCTGCTCGAGCAGGGGCACGAGGTGGCGGTGATCGACAACTTCATGTACCGGCAGACCTCGCTGCTGGACTGCTGCGCCGACCGAAGGCTCACCATCGCGCGGGGCGACGCCCGGGACCGCAAGCTCATCGAGGAACACCTCAAGGACGCGCAGTACGTCATCCCCCTGGCCTGCCTCACCGGGGCCCCCCTCTGCGACCGGTTCCCCCAGGAGGCGCAGGGCATCATCGTGGACGCCCTCAAGCTCCTCGTCGAACTGCGCCGGCCGGGGCAGAGGATCCTCTATCCGACGACGAATTCCGGCTACGGCATCGGCCAGGACGGGGTCCACTGCACCGAGGAGACCCCCTTGCGGCCCATCTCCCTTTACGGCAAGCTCAAGGTCGAGGCGGAGCGGCTCCTCCTCGCCGCCGGCGACACGGTCACCTTCCGCCTGGCCACAGCCTTCGGCGTCAGCCCGCGCATGAGGCTCGACCTCCTGGTCAACGACTTCACCTACCGGGCCGTCAACGACCGCTTCATCGTGCTCTTCGAGGCCAACTTCAAGCGCAACTTCATCCATGTCCGCGACGTGGCCGCGGCCTTCCTGCACGCCATGGCCAACTTCGACCAGATGAAGGGACAGGCCTACAACGTGGGCCTCAGCGACGCCAACCTCAGCAAAGAAGAGCTCTGCGCGGAGATCAAGAAGCAGGTCCCCGAGTTCTACTTCGTGGAAGCCAAGGTGGGAGAGGACCCGGACAAGCGCAACTACATCGTCAGCAACGAGAAGGTCGAAAAGACCGGGTTCAAGCCGAAGGTCTCCCTGTCGGAGGGCATCCGGGAACTGGTCAAGGGCTACCAGGTGCTCAAGCGCGACGCCTTCGCCAACAACTGAATGCCCGAGCCCGTCGATATCCTCTTCATCAACCCGGGCGACAGGGACCGGATGTACGGGGCCTTGGCCGGGAGCCTTTCCGGCTGCGAACCTCCCATCTGGACCGCCCTGACCGCCGCTTTCCTGCGTGAGAAGGGCCATTCCGCCAGGATCATGGACGCGGACGCGGCGGGCTGGTCGCCCGAGCGCGCGGCCGACGCCGCCGCCCGGGATCTCGCGCCCCGCCTCATCGGCGTCGCCGCGGCGGGGGCCAACCCCTCCGCGTCATCCACGCCGAAGATGGACGCCGTCATCCGTCTCTGCAGGGCCCTGCGCGAGCGGCTGCCGGGCGTGCCGGTCATCGTCTATGGCATCCACCCCTCGGCCTTGCCCGAGCGAACCTTGGAGGAGACCGGGGCTGAATTCGTCTGCCGAGGAGAGACCTTCCTGGCCTTGGACGCGCTCCTGGCGGCGCTCAAGGCCGGCCGCGGCCCGGAAGGCATCCGGGGCATCTGGACCCATCGGGGCGGCGCGGGCTGGGCCGAGCTCCTGAAAGACCTCGACGGCCTCCCGGCGCCCGCCTGGGACCTCCTGCCCATGGAGAAGTACCGCGCCCATAACTGGCACTGCTTCGACCGCCTCGACCAAAGGCAGCCCTATGGCGTCATCTACACCAGCCTGGGCTGCCCTTTCGGCTGCACCTACTGCAACGTGTCGGCCCTCTACGACGGCCGGCCCGGCATCCGATTCCGCAGCCCGGCCCGGGTGGCGCAGGACGTGGACCTTCTTGCCACGAAGTACGGCGTGCGCAACATCAAGATCCTGGACGAACTCTTCGTGCTCAAGGAGTCGGCGGTCCTGGAACTCCTGGACCTGCTCATCGCGCGCGGCTACGGACTCAACATCTGGGCCTACGCTCGCGTCGACACCGTCAACGAGCGGATGCTCTCCAAGATGAAGCAGGCCGGGGTCAACTGGCTGGCCTACGGGATCGAATCCGGCAGCCAGGAGGTGCGCCGGGGCGTGGCCAAGGGCAAGCTGAGCCAGGACAGCATCCGCCGCGCCGTGAGCATGACCCATGAGGCCGGGATCCACGTGGTGGGGAACTTCATCTTCGGCCTGCCCGAGGACGACCGCCTCAGCCTCCAGCAGACCTATGACTTGGCTGCGGAGCTCAACTGCGAGTACGCGAACTTCTACGTGGCCATGGCCTATCCGGGCTCGCGCCTCTACGAGGACTCCTTGCGCGACCGGGCCCCTTTGCCGGAGCATTGGACCGGGTACTCCCAGTTCTCGGAAGAGACCCTGCCCCTGCCGACCCGGCATCTGAGCGCCGGCGAGGTCCTGCGCTTCCGGGACTCGGCCTTCGACCGCTACTACCGGCGTCCGGAGTACCGCGACATGGTCCTGCGCAAGTTCGGCCCGGAGACCCTGAAGCACATCGAGGGCATGCTCCAGCACAAGCTCCGCCGCAAGCACGCCGCGCCCCAGGAGGCCTCATGATCATCAGCCGAACGCCTTTCCGCATCTCCTTCTTCGGCGGGGGCACCGATTACCCGGTCTGGTATGAGGCCAATTACGGGCAGGTCCTCGCCACCACCATCAACAAGTACTGCTACATCACCTGCCGTTATCTGCCGCCGTTCTTCGAGCACAAGCACCGCATCGTCTATTCCCGCATCGAGAACGTCCAGCAGATCGCGGAGATCCACCATCCCTCGGCGCGCGCCTGCCTGCAGTTCATGGATATCCGCGACGGCATGGAGATCCACCACGACGGCGACCTGCCCGCCCGCTCCGGCATCGGCTCCAGCTCGGCCTTCACCGTGGGCCTGCTGCACGCCCTCTACGGATTGAAGGGCATCATGCCCACGCGCCGGCAATTGGCCACCAACGCCATCCATATCGAGCAGGACGTGCTCAAGGAGAACGTGGGCGCCCAGGACCAGATGCTGGCCGCCTTCGGCGGGTTCAATCTGATCTATTTCGGAGGCACCCGGCATCTCCAGCTGCGGCCGGTCACCTTGCCCCCCAAACGCATCTCCTCTTTGCAGCGGCATCTGATGATGTTCTACACCGGAGTGCCGCGCATCTCGTCCCATATCGCCCAGGAGCAGGTCAAGAGGACCAAGGCGCGCAGCCGGGAGCTCAAGGCGATATGCGAGCTGACCGACACGGCCCTGGAGGTCCTCAACGGCAATCGCGACATCACGGAATTCGGCCGGCTCCTGCATGAAGGCTGGCTCATCAAACGCAGCCTGACCGGCAAGATCTCCAATCCGCAGATCGACGAGATCTACGCGACGGCCCGGAGCGCCGGGGCCCTGGGCGGCAAGATCCTCGGCGCCGGCGGAGGAGGCTTCATCCTGCTCTTCGCCAAGCCGGAGGACCAGCCCGGGATCTGCAAGCGCCTCAAGAAGCTCCTGCATGTCCCCTTCGAGTTCGAGAGCATGGGCAGCCGAATCATCTTCTACAGCCCCAGCGACCCCCATGGTTGTGAGGCGCTGTAGGATGGCCCAAGGCTCGGCGCTCCAGGCCGCGGACGTGCTGGTGCTCTGCGGCGGGTTGGGCCGGCGTTTGCGCGAAGCGGTCCCGGACCGGCCCAAGCCCATGGCCGAGGTGGCCGGCCGGCCCTTCCTGGACATCTTGCTCGACTATGTCTCCGGCTTCGGCTCCCGGCGCTTCATCCTCTGCGCGGGCTACATGGCCGATCGCATCCGCAAACACTACGTCGCCAGCGCCGCATCCGGCCGGGAAGTCCTGGTGTCCTGCGAAGACCGGCCGCTGGGCACCGCCGGCGCGATCAAGAACGCCGAGAGCCTCTTGCGCAGCTCGTCATTCTTCGTCATGAACGGCGACTCCCTCTGCCGGGCCGATCTGCGCCGGTTCTGGGATTTCCATCAGGGCCACGACAGCCGAGCCAGCGTGGTGCTGGCCCCCCCGGAACCAGGGTCCGACTACGGCTCCGTGTCTTTGGACCCGCAGGGCCGCGTCACAGGATTCGTCGAGAAGTCCGAGGCGGGCCCGGGACAGCTCATGAACGCCGGCATATACCTTTTCACGGGGGCCGCCCTCGCAGCCATCCCCGCAGGCCGCCCGACATCGCTGGAGCGCGACCTGCTGCCGGCTTTGGCGCGCGAGGGCCTGGCCTGGGGCTGGCCCGTAGCGCAACGCGTCGTGGACATCGGGACTCCGCAACGCTACGCCGAGGCTGATGCCCGGCTGCGCGCGGAGCCCCCGCCAGGAGGATGACCGTGCACATGCCATTCGGCACCATCACCATCACCCCGCGCGCCCGCCGCCTCATCGACGAGGCGCTCGACGCCGGCCGCGTCTCCAGCGGGAGGCTGGTCGGCGAATTCGAGCGGAAGTTCGCGCGAGCGACGGGCGCCGCCCATGCCGTGGCCGTGAGCTCGGGCACGGACGCCGACATCCTGGCCCTGGCCGTGCTGCACGACCTCGGCGCCCGGCGCGGCGACGAGGTGATCGTGCCCGCCTTGTCCTTCGTCGCCACCGGCAACGCGGTCCTGCACGCGGGCTTCAAGCCGGTCTTCGTGGACGTGGAGCGGGACACCCTCAACATCGACCCCGCGCGCATCGAAAGGGCCGTCACGCGCCGCACGCGGGCGCTCATGCCGGTCCACCTCATGGGCAAGCCCGCGGACATGGACGCGATCAACCGCATCGCCAGGAGGCGCAAGCTGCTCGTAGTCGAGGATGCGGCGGAGGCCCACGGCGCGCTCTACAAAGGCCGGCCGGTGGGCGGGCTGGGAGACCTGGGAGCGTTCAGCACCTACATCGCTCACATCATCACGACCATCGAGGGCGGCGTGGTCACCACCGACCGGCCCGAGTTCGCCGCCATCCTGCGCTCTTTGCGCAGCCACGGCCGCGCCTGCCAGTGCGAAGTCTGCGTGCTCAACACGGGCCAGGCCGAGTTCTGCCCGCGGCGCTTCAAGTTCGGCCAGGGCACCGACATCCGTTTCGTCTTCGAACGCATCGGCTACTCATGCAAGATGAACGAGTTGGAGGCGGCGGTGGGGCTGGGCAGCCTGGACCTGTACCGAGGCATCATCGCCAAAAGACGGCGCAACCTGCTCGCGCTGATGCGGGGCCTGCGCCGCTTCGCCCCCTATCTGCGAACGTTCAAAGAAGAGAAGCATGAACGGATCGGCCCGCATGCGTTTCCCATCATCCTGGGCGAGGACGCGCCCTTCAGCCGCAACGAGCTGGGAGAGTTCCTGGAGAAGAACGGCATAGAGACCCGGCACCTGTTCAGCTCCATGCCGACCCAGTGCCCCGGCTTCAGGTTCCTGGGCTACCGCAAGGGGCAGTTCCCCGAAGCGGAATACCTCGGAGAGAACGGCCTGCACGTCGGGGTGCATCAGGACCTGGGGCCGGAGCATGTGGCTTATCTGCTGGAGACGGTGGAGCGCTTCTTGTCCGCGCGCAAGCTCGGGCGGACGCGGGGAGCGGCGCGATGAAGACGACGCTGTTCGTCCCCACCATGAACGAGGTCGAAGGCATGAAGGTCATCATGCCCCAGATCCGCAAGGAATGGGTGGACCAGATCCTGATCGTGGACGGCGGCTCCACGGACGGCACCCAGGACTATGCCCGGGCCCAGGGCTATGACCTCTACGTGCAGAAGAAGCGCGGCATCCGCCACGCCTACATCGAGGCCTGGCCCCTGGTCAAGGGCGACACGGTCATCACGTTCAGCCCGGACGGCAACTCGCCTCCCGATGCCATCCCCAAGCTGATCGCGGCCTTCCAGCAGGGCTACGACATGGTCATCGGGTCCCGGTACAAGACAGGCGCCAAGAGCGACGACGACGACGCCGTGACCGCCTTCGGCAACTGGCTCTTCACGGCCTCCATCAACCTCTTCCACGGCGGCCGCTACACCGACGCCATGGTGATCTACCGCATCTATCGGACGAGCCTGTTCAACGAGCTCGACCTGCACAAGGAAGAGTCCTATTTCACCGAAAAGTGGTTCGGGACCGTCATCGGGGTGGAGCCCCTGCTCTCCATCCGGGCGGCCAAGAGCCGCCTGCGCGTCGGAGAGATCCCCGTGGACGAGCCGGACCGCATCGGGGGCGTGCGCAAGCTCCAGGTCCTGCGCTGGGGCGCGGCCTATTACGCCCAGATCCTGACCGAGACCGTCTGTTGGAAGCCGTCCCGCAAGGTCTGAGCGCGCCCGGGCCCGCCGCTGTTCTCCCGCCTTCCCTGGGAGTGCACCCATCATAAGTAGGTGAATCTCCGGACCTGCCGTCCGATTTTATCCACCGACTCTGTACGTACAGAGTCGGTGGATAACCCTTTCGCCGTCGGCCTCATTGCGTCCTGCGCTCGCGGCCCGTATGGCCGCGAGCCCGCCGCGACCCTTCCTCTGTCGCGGCGAACATATAAAAGATTCTTTCATGAAGTTGCGCGCCCCAGAGGAATAGTGGGGGCGCGCGCCTGGCGGCGCTCTGCGCCGCCAGGGCCGGTACGGCATTTCGCCAGACTACCTACTTTCAGTGGGCGCACCCCTTCCCTGGGGCCAGCCGACCTCCGTCAGGGATTGTTGATATACTATGCACGCCATCATCCCCCGTTGATCCCTCTATGCCTGAGCAACAGCTGAAGCCCAACGTCCTGCTGCTCTACCCGAAGACCGGCATGGATTTCGGCTCCACGATCGCGCCGCCCCACGCCGTCCTGGCCGTGGCCGCGCCCCTGCTCAAGGCCGGCTACCGGGTCACGGTCCTCGATCAGAGGACCCAGGCCATCACCCAGGAGACCCTCAAGACCCACATCTCAAGCGAGCTCCTCTGCATCGGCATATCGACCATGACCGGGACGCAGGTCCGACACGCCCTGCGCCTGGCCCGGATGTGCCGGGAGCTGACGGGAGGGCGCGTGCCTTTGGTCTGGGGCGGCTGCCACCCGTCCGTCCTGCCCGAGCAGACCGTCCAGCATGCGGATGTCGATATCGTCTGCATCGGCGAAGGCGATGAGACCGCCCTGGAACTGGTCTCGGCTCTGTCCCGCAAGGCCGGCCTGCGTCAGATCAAGGGCATCGCGTTCAAGGAGGGCGGCCGGGCCGTCAGGACCGAGCCGCGGCCGCTGCTGGACGTCGAGGGGCTGCTTCCCGTCCCCTGGGACCTGGTCGACGTGGAGAAATACATCCACCCCGACATGTACCTGCAAGAGAGCTCGCGCGCCCTCGATATCGGCCAGACCAGCCGCGGCTGCCCGTTCCAGTGCGGGTTCTGCAGCAGCGCCGCCATCCGCCAGCACAAATGGCGGGCCATGTCGGTGGCCAAGAGCCTGGGCCTGATCACGGAGACGGTCCGGCGCTTCCGCCTCAATAGGATCTGGCTCCGCGATGACGAGTTCTACATCAACCGGGGCCGGGCCAACGCCATCTGCGAGGGGATCATCGCCGGCGGCCTCGGCATCTCGTTCTACACCTCCGGCACCCGGGTCGACGTGTTCTGCAAGGCCACGGATGCCGAGGTCTCCGCCCTCAAGAGAGCCGGCGCCCACACGCTCAAGTTCGGCGCCGAATCCGGGTCCCCCCGCATCCTCAAGCTCATGAACAAAGGCATCTCGGTCGAGCAGACCTTGGCCGCCAATCAACGGTGCCGGGAGCACGGCATCATCCCCGCCTTCAGCCTCATCATCGGCTATCCGACCGAGACCTTCGACGACATCGACGCGACCATCGACCTGGCCTTCCGGCTCAAAGATGAGAATCCCGACTGCCAGCTCGAGACCATGGCCATCTATACGCCGCTTCCCGGCACGCCGGATTTCCAGCTGGCGCTCGACCATGGCCTGCGTCCGCCGCAAAGCCTGGAGGGCTGGGCGGACTGGATATTCGACGACTATGACACCGAAGGCTTGCGCAACCCCTGGTTCGGGGCCGAGGGGAGACGCTATCTCGGCAACATCTCTTACATGAGCATCCTCGCCCACGCCCTGACCAATGTCATGGGGAGCCTCAAGAACGCTCCTCTGCGCGTGGCCGCCCAGGCGGCCGCCCGCTTCGTCGGCCACTATTATTCGCTGAAACTGCGGAACAGGATGTATCGTTGGGCGCCGGAATTGCGGCTCATCCGCAGCCTGCGCCACGAGCTGTTCTATAAGAGCGAACTGAACATCGCATGAATGCCGCCAAGCGGGCGCTTCTCGTCGTGTGGGTCCTCCTCTTGTCCCCCATCATCGTCGTCATGGCCGCGGGGGCCCTCATCGTCGTGCGCCTGTCGAAACTCGTGCTGTCCTTGCTGCCGCAAGGGCGAGCCTGACGCCCGGCCGGGCTTGGGGGGGCCCGTGTTATGGCCGGGATGCCCGGGTTCGGCGGTACCAAGCGTAAGTCAGCCGCAGTCCTTCCGCCAAAGCCGTCCTTGGCCGCCAGCCCAACGCAACGATGCGCCGGCTGTCCAGAAATCGCCGCGGCGCGCCGTCTGGCCTAGAGGCGTCGAACGCGATGCGGCCTCGATAACCCACGACTCGAAGCACTGAGCGGGCCAAGTCCCGGACCGAGGTCTCCCGGCCGGAGCCGATGTTGATCAGATCGCAAGGCAGGCGCTCCGCCCGCCGCATCAGGAACAGGCAGGCTTCGGCCAGATCGTCGACGTAAAGGAAGTCCCGCCGGGGCCGCCCCGAGCCCCAGAGAGTCACGCCGGGCGAGCGGCTGACCTTGGCCTCATGGAACCTGCGCATGAGGCCGGCCACGACATGCCCGTCCTCGGCGAAATGGTCGCCGGGGCCGTACAGGTTCGCGGGGACCACGGTCAGGAAATCCGAGCCATACTGCCGATTGTAGGCCTGGCACATCTTGAGCCCCGCGATCTTGGCCACCGCATACGGCTCGTTGGTGGGCTCCAAGGCTCCGGTGAGCAGGCTGTCCTCGCGGATGGGCACGCGCGCCGACTTGGGATAGGCGCAGGAGCTTCCGAAGAAGATGAGCCGCTCGACTCCGTGCCGGTGCGCCGCGTCGATGACATTGGTCTGGATGGCCAAGTTCTGATAGATGAAATCCGCGGGCCGGCTGGAATTGGCCGAGATGCCGCCCACCTCGGCCGCCGCATGGAAGACGTACCGCGGCCGGCAGGACCGGAAGAACCGCTCCACCGCGGCCCGGTCGGTCAGGTCGAGCCGCCGGCGAGACCGGGTGACCACGCGCCGGAAGCCCTTGCGGCGCAGGAGGCGCACCAAAGCCGAACCCACCAAGCCGGCATGGCCGCTCACGTATATCGCGCAATCCCTGTCCATGGAGCCGCCTACATCCCGGCCAGGAAGAACTTCTTGAGATGAGCGATAGCGCTGCGGCCCATGGCCAGCACCGCTTCCCGTGAGCTGCCCGCCCGGTGCGGCGTGCAGATGAGGTGGGGCAGGTTGAGGAACTCCTTGTCCTGGGGCGGCTCCTCGCAATAGACGTCCAAGGCCGCGCCCGCGATGACTCCCTTCTGGAGCGCCCACTTGAGGGCCTTGGGATCCACGATGGGGCCGCGGGCCGTGTTGATGAGGAAAGAGGTCTCCTTCATCCGGCTCAGGACCTTGCGGTCCACCAGGCGGCGCGTGCGCGGGGTCAGAGGCGCGTGGATGGTCACCAGATCCGCCTCCTTCCAGATGCGCGCCTTGGTGGCGGGGATGAGCCCGTGCTTGCGGCAGTAGGCGCCGAGGTCCAGGATATCGTTGGCCAGGATGCGGCAGTGGAAAGGCTCCAGGAGCCTGGCCACCTCCTTGCCCACATGCCCCACGCCGATGATGCCCACGGTCTTGCCCGTGAGCTCGGCGCCGATGGCCTTCTCCCAGCAGCCGTCCTTGAGCTTGTGGCAGGTGGAGACCATGTGCCGCAGCAGGGCCAGCATCATGCCCAAGGTCATCTCCGCCACGGAGAGCCGGTTCAAGCCCGGGGTCCAGCCCACCATGACGCCATGCCTGGCGCAGGCCGCCAGGTCGAGGTTGTCGAGCCCCACCCCGTACTTGGAGATGATCTTGAGCTGCGGCAGACGGCAGATGAGCTTCTCGCCGATGGGCTCCAGGCCCACCACCGCGCCGTCGCAGCCCTCCAGCAGCCGCGCCAGCTCCGCCTGGGTGGGATGGCTCAGATGCTCGTTGAACACGCAGTCCGGGAAAAGCTGCAGGAGCTCCCGCCGCAAGACCGGATTTTTGGAGAAAGATTGGGGAGTGACCGCTAGACGCATCTTGAGAGCTATGATACAAAACTTGCCCGCGCAACCTTGAATGGATGACTGCCGGCAGGCAGGTCCCCACCTCAAGATAATGTATAATGTTCACGAAATGAACAAGATGGCCACGGACCTGCGCTGCGAACTCTGCGCCGAGGGAAATCCTACCGTGATCCAGGAAGGCGTGCGGCATGACGCCGCTCGGCGCGTCATGCGCTGCCGAAGCTGCGGCCTGGTCTTCCTGGACCCTTTGCCCACGGAAGACGAATTGGCGAAGTTCTATTCCGAGCACTACCGAGACGAACACGAACCCGGGGTCCCCCCCGCACAGGCCTATAGGCAGGAACTGCCCGAGGCCCGAAGACGGGTCGAGCGCCTCAAGACTCTGCTGGCCCCCGAGTTGTCCCTGCTCGAGATCGGCGCGAGCTCCGGCGCCTTCCTGGACGCGGCCCGTCCTTTCCTGGGCGGCGTCACTGGCGTGGAGCCCTCCCACCGGCACCGCGCCTGGGCTTCGGCGGAGCTCCGGCTGGCCATGGTCGACGCTTTGGACGCACTGGGAGAACAGCGGTATGACCGCATCGTGCTCTTCCACGTCCTCGAGCACGTTCGCCACCCGGTCGCTTTCCTGCGCGGTCTGCTCGGCCGGCTCAAGCCCGGAGGCCGGGTCGTCGTCGAGGTGCCTAGCGTGGACGACGCCCTCATCGCCCTCTACCGGCTCCCGGCTTATGCCCCTTTCTACTACCAGGATGCGCACCTCTGGTATTTCTCCCCGCAGACCCTGGGACAGGCCGCGCGCCAAGCCGGCGCCCGCCCCGAGATCTCGGGGGTGCAGCGCTACGATCTATCGAACCACCTGCGCTGGATGCTCACCGGCAAGCCGGGAGGCCTCGGCTTCTATGGGCGACTCTTCCCGGGCTCCCTCGACCAGGCCTACGGCGAGGCGTTGGTCCGCGCCGGGCACGCCGACACCCTCTGGGCCGTGCTCGAGAACGGATCTTAGGACCGCCGACGAATGAGAATCCTCGTCTGCACCACCCCGATCCGGCAAGTCCCGACCGACTTCCCGCCCTTCGGCGCGCTCGCCGTCATCCAAAGCCTGCGGCGGGACGGCTGGGACCCCCGCTTCTACGACATCGACGGACTGCGGCCGCCCTTCGAGGAGGTCGAACGTTTCGTCGCGGAGTTCCAGCCGGATGTGGTCGCCATATCGGCCGTGGTCTCGACAGCCTACGCCTACACCAAGCGGCTCTCCGCCATGATCAAGCGGGTCGCTCCGCGGGCCCGGGTCATAGTGGGCGGGAACCTGGCGGCCTCGGCCGAGATACTCCACCGCTTGGCCGCCGTCGACTTTTGCGTCATAGGCGAAGGCGAGCTCGTCGCCCGCAACCTGCTGCGCCACCTGGCGGAGGATCCCGATCAGGACCGAGACGCCTGCTCCCGGATCCCGGGCATCACGTATCTGGATCGGAATGGCGACCTGCGGTTCACCGGCTATGAGCGCCCCCTCCCGGCCGCGGAGCTCCTCGATGTGGACTTCGGCGTCCTGGAAAAGCATTCTCGTATCGAAAATTTCATCGGCGATCCCTCCAGCCGTCCCGACTTCCGGCAGGACCCGCGCACCCATGAGCCGCGGCGCCAAGGCCGGAAGCTGGCGAATCTGATCACCTCGAAAGGGTGCGTCGGGCGCTGCACCTTCTGCCATCGCTGGGACAAGGGCTATCGCGCCATCCCGGTCGAGCGCATCATGCAGCACGTCCGGTATCTCAAGGACCGCCACGATGTCGGCTTCTTCATGTTCGCCGATGAGAATTTCGGCTCGGACCCGCGCCAGCTCCAGGCTTTCATCTCGTCCATCAAGGCCGAGGATGTGCTCTATGGAGTGGGCGGAGTCCGGGTGCGCTCCGTCACGCCGCAGATCCTCCGAGACCTGCGCGACTCGGGCTGCGTGGCGGTCTATTACGGGATGGAGACCGGCAGCCCGGACATGCTCGAAGTCATGGACAAGCGGGCCTCCCAGCAGGACAATGAGAATGCGGCGCGCTGGACGCGCGAGGCGGGCCTCTACACCATATACCAACTGGTCCTGGGCATGCCCGGCGAGACGGAGAAGACGATCCGGGAGACCACTGAGTTCTGCAAACGCGCGACCGAATCCCTCGACGACCCTCCCATCGAGCGTCTGAGCATCAACTATATCCAAGCCCTGCCGGGAACGCCGGTCTACGAATTCGCGCGGCACCACGGCCTCATCGGACGCACCTTGCGGGAAGAAGAGCGGTACCTATTGGCCATTTCGGACATCAACGCGTCGGACGAGACGAAGTTCCTGAACTTGACCACCCATGATTTCCTCACCGTACAGTCCTGGCGCCGCCGCATCCTGCTCGAAGTCACCCACCACTATCGCCGGACCCACCGCCTGCCCCGCCCGATCCTAAAGATCCTGTTCCCGAGGCGGGCGCGCACCGGTCGAGCCGCGGAGAGCTCTTCCGACCTGCCTTTCAATCTGCAGCGGGGCCTCGGCTATGACCTGATCTCGGCTTATTGCTATCCTTTCGGACGGACGCTCATCTTACTGTGGCTGCTCAGGCAGGAATTCCGAAGGAGCTCCTGGACGGTCTTCTGGAGCCGGCTCAAGCAGCACTTGCTGTCCCGGCCTCGGCCGCAGCCGGCGCCGGCCGACTACAGATCGCTGCGCAGACTCATGCATGAATCGAGACCCGAACCCATGACCCCGAGCGAAACGGCGATGGCCGCGCTGCGGGAGGGCCGCTAGTCCACTAAAACGGAGAGACCATGAACAAGACCGCTGGAACCGTTGCCCAAAAAGAACAGGCCGCCCTTGAGATCCGGGGACCGATCCATATCCCGGCGCATGTCTTCATCATCGCCGAGGTCGGCATCAACCACAATGGCGACATCGAGACCGCCAAACAGCTCATCGACGCGGCCCGGCAGGCCGGCTGCGACGCGGTCAAATTCCAAAAACGGACCATCGACAAGGTCTACACCAGGGAATTCCTCGATAGCCCGCGCGAGAGCCCTTGGGGGAAGACCCAGCGCGCCCAGAAAGAGGGCTTGGAGTTCGGCAAGAAGGAATTCGACGAGATCGACCGCCACTGCAAGAAGGCCGGCCTCCAGTGGTCGGCCTCGGCCTGGGACATCGACAGCCAGAGATTCCTGCAGCAGTACGACCTCCCGTTCAACAAGGTCGCTTCACCCATCCTGACCCACCTCTCGCTGGTGGAAGAGATCGCCAAAGAAGGCCGCCACACCTACGTTTCCACGGGCATGAGCGATTTCGCTCAGATCGACCGCGCCGTGGAGGTCTTCCGCAAGCACCGCTGCCCGTTCACCCTGATGCACTGCGTCTCCGTGTATCCGGCCGAGGACTCGGAGCTCAACATCTTCTGCCTGCGGACCCTCCGGGAGCGCTACGGCTGCCCGGTCGGCTACTCCGGCCATGAGGTCGGCGTCTTCGGTCCCCTGGTGGCGGTCATGCTGGGAGCGACGGCCATCGAGCGCCACATCACCCTCAACCGCTCCATGTATGGAAGCGACCAATCGGCGTCCTTGGAGCCGCGGGGGCTCGAGTACATGGTCCGCGATATCCGCTCCTTGCGCAGCGCTTTGGGGGCAGGGGAAAAGACCGTCTCGCCGAAAGAATCGGCCAACAGCAAGAAGCTGCGCACCTACTGGCACCCGGAGAACTCACAGAACCGGTGACCTACTGCTTCGACATCGACGGCACGCTCTGCACGAACACGGAGGGGGACTATGAGCGGGCTCGGCCCCGGCCGGAAGTCATCGCGAGGGTCGACGCTCTCTTCGCGGCGGGGCACCGCATCCTCCTGCAGACCGCGCGCGGCGCCACGACCGGCATCGACTGGCGGCAAACGACCGAACGCCAACTGGCGGACTGGGGAGTCCGTTACCACGAGCTCCACTTCGGCAAGCCCACGGCCGATCTCTACGTGGACGACAAGGCGGTCAACGTGGCAGATTGGATGAGGGCGGGATGAGCGCTGAACGAGGGGCGCAGCCGGACTACCTTGAGCTGACCTACTCGGAGGCGCGCCTGCCCCGGACCGACTATCCGGCGCGCCTGGCCGGACATCTCGCGCGCCGTTTCCTCCCCCGCCCGGGACGGATCATCGATCTGGGCTGCGGCCGGGGAGAGTTCCTCCAGCAGTTCCTCTCCCTCGGCTTCACCGGAGCCGGGGTGGACGGGGCGGCCAGCGCCTCCCTCCTGGCGGCCGGCTGCGAGGTCAGCACCGTGGACCTCGAGGGCGGCCGGCTGCCTTTCCCGGACGACTCCTTCGACTACGCCTTCTCCAAGTCGCTGATCGAGCACCTCAGCCGGCCCGAGCACCTGCTCCGCGAGGCGCGGCGCGTCCTGCGCCCCGGGGGCAGGATCGTCCTCATGACTCCGAGCTGGCGCCACACCCAGCGGATATTCTTCGAGGACCTCGGCCATATCCGGCCCTTCGGCGCCAACGCCCTGTCCGACGCGCTGACCCTCGCCGGCTTCGGCCAGGTGCGCGTGGACTATTTCCTGCAGCTGCCCGCGGTCTGGGCTTTTCCCCCGTTGGGGCTGCTCGCCCGCGCCACGGCCCTGTTGCCGCTGCCCTACCGGCCCTGGGACCGGGCGCCCTGGCCGGAATGGCTCAACCGATGGATCCGCTTCTCCAAGGAGGTCATGCTCCTGGGGACCGCGGTCAAGGAGGGCGCATGATCCTGGGCGTGATCCCCGCGCGCGGCGGGTCGAAAGGCATCCCGCGCAAGAACCTGCGGCCGATCGCGGGCAAGCCGCTAGTGGTCTGGTCCATCGAGGCGGCCCGCCGGGCCCGGCGCCTCGACCGTTTCGTCGTCTCCACGGAGGACCGCGAGATCGCCGAAGTCTCCCAGCGGGCCGGCGCCGAGGTGCTCTGGCGGCCCGCCGAGCTGGCCAGCGACGGAGCCACCACGGCGGCGGTCCTCAAGCACATCGTGCTCCAGGAGAAACCCGACCACTTGGTCCTGCTCCAGCCCACCTCGCCGGTGCGCATCGGCGGGCTCATCGACCGGGCCATCGAGAGGTTCTTCGCCAGCGGCGCCGACACTTTGGCCACGGGCTTCACCACCTACCAGTATGAATGGGGGACGATGGACAACGTGCCCCGCCAGCAGATGAAGGGCTGGTTCTATGACGACGGCAACGTCTACGTCCACAAAGCGGCGCACCTGGGCGAAGGCCGCTGGTTCGGCGCCCGCCGCGAACCTCTGGTGATAGAGGACCACTACAACTACGAGATCGACAACGAAACGCAGTTCTGGGCGGTGGAGGCCATCATGCTCCACCTAATCGAACGCCACGGGAGTCTCGACTGATGAGCGATTCTTTCTTCACACCCATCCTCGTCCCGGTCCCGGTGCCCAAGGTCGAAACGGCGCATCGGCGCATCGTCACCCCGCAGCCGCCCCCCGAGGCCATCCCCATCCTGCGGGAGCTCTCCCGCTACGAGCCGGCCTCCATGACCTGGGACCAATATCCCGTCCTCTGGGACCGCGCCGAGGGCCACACCGTATGGGACGCCTGGGGCAACAGCTGGATCGACTTCACTTCGGGCATCTTCGTGGCCAACACCGGCCATTCTCATCCCAAGGTCATCGCGGCCCTGCGCGCGCAGGTCGAAGGCTCGATGGTGCACAGCTACTATTTCCCCTCCGCCGTGCGCGCACGGCTCGTGCGCCGGCTGGTCGAGGCGGCCCCCGAAGGCATCGAGAAAGCCTTCCTGCTCACGACCGGCGCCGAGGCCACGGAATGCGCCCTGAAGCTGACCCGCCTCCACGGCCGCAAGCGCTCAGCGACCAAGCTCAAGATGATCTGCTGGGGCAACGCCTTCCACGGCAAGACCTTGGGGGCGCAGACCATGGCCGGGCGCGACAGCGCCAAGGCCTGGATCGGTCCCCGGGACCCGAACATCCACCACCTGCCCTTCCCCTACCCTTGGGATGCCGGCGCCCGCCTGACGGGCCCGGAGCGCTTCGAGCGGGACATGAAGGCCCTGCTCGCCTCCGGCATCCGCGCCGAGGATGTCGCGGGATTCCTCATCGAGAGCTATCAGGGCTGGTCCGCGATGTTCTATCCGAAAGGCTACATCCCGGCGGTCCGCGCCTGGGCCGACCGCCACGGCGCCCTCCTCTCCTTCGACGAGGTGCAGTCCGGCTTCGGACGCACTGGCCGGATGTTCGCCCTGGAGCACTATGGCGTGCGGCCGGATATCATCTGCTGCGGCAAGGGCATCAGCTCCGGCGTGCCGCTCTCAGCGGTGCTCTCCAGCGCCGAGATCCTGGACGCGGACCCGAGCCTCAACAGCACTCATTCCGGCAATCCCCTCTGCGCGGCCGCGGGAGCGGCCACCCTGGAGGTCCTCCAGGACGAACGCCTGCCCCAGCGCGCCGCGCGCCTGGGCCCGGTCGTGCGCGAGCGCCTGCTCGCCATCCAGCGGCGCTTCCCGAATAACGTCGCGCACGTGTTCGGCGAAGGCTTGGTCTGGGCTCTGCTGCTGACCGGCGCGCGACCCGACGTCTGGGACACCGAGTTGGCGGACCGCGTGACCAAGTCCGCCGTGAACAAAGGCCTGCTGCTCATCCGGACCGGCGTGGGCTCCATCAAGCTCGGCCCCCCCTTGACCATCGCGGAAGACGCCTTGCTGGAAGGGATCGGGGTCATAGAGGAGGCCCTGGCCGAGTGCCTGGCCGCGGCGGCGCGCCGATGAAAGGACCCGCCCTGCGGCACACCGGGATCGTCGTCACCGATCTGCGGCGTTCCCTCAGGTTCTACCGCGGCCTCCTCGGCCTGCGCGTCTGGCGGGAAGAGACCGAAGCAGGCCCGTACCTCGACTCCGTCGTCGGCCTGCGCGGCGCGCGGGTCCGGTGGGCCAAGCTGAAGGCGCCCGCAGGGGGGATGATCGAGCTCCTGCAGTACCTCTCCCATCCGCGGCCGGCGCGGCGCCAGGTCCGCTCCCAGGACGTGGGCGCCTCCCATATCGCCCTCACCGTGCGGGACGCGGACGGACTCTGCCGCCGGCTGCGGCGGCGCGGGCTCAAGGTCAACAGCGCTCCCGCGGTGTCGCCGGACGGACGAGTCAAGGTGGCCTACGCCCACGATCCGGACGGGACCATCGTCGAGCTCGTAGAGGAGCTGGGATGAGCGCCGCTTTGGCCGTCATGCAAGGCCGGCTTTCGCCTCCGGAAGGCGGCCGCATACAGTCCTTCCCGGCCCGCGGCTGGCGCGACGAGTTCGCCCGTGCCCGGGACTGCGGCCTGGACCGCATCGAGTGGATCGTCGACGAGCCGGACTGGGAGGCCAACCCGCTGCTCAGCCGCGAAGGCCGCGCCGAGATCGCGGCCCTCGCGCGCCGCACAGGAGTCGAGGTCCGCTCGGCCTGCGCCGACCTCTTCATGGTCCATCCGCTGCACTCGGCGCCTCCCGCGGAACTGTCCCGCCGCCGGGACATGCTCGCCCGGATCATCGCGGCCGCCGGAGAGGCGGGCCTGGAGCACATCGACATCCCGTTCGTGGACGCCTCGGCCATCAAGGACGGACGCGCCTTCGCGGAGACGACCGAGGTCCTGCGCGCCGCCGCCCCGGAGGCCGAGCGCCGCGGCGTCCTGCTCTGCCTGGAGACCTCTTTGGAGCCGGTCCGCTTCCGTTCGCTCCTGGAGGCTGTCGGGCATCCCGCGGTCCGCGCCAACCACGATATCGGGAACTCCGCTTCCCTGGGCTACGCCCCCGCGGAGGAATTCTCCGCCATCGGCCGCTGGGTCTCCTGCGTGCACATCAAGGACCGCAGACGCGGCGGCGGCACCGTCCCCTTGGGGACGGGAGACTCGGACTTCGCCGGGGCCTTCGCCCAGCTGAAGGCCTGCGGCTACGGCGGGCACTTCGTGCTGCAGGCGGCCCGCGGACCGGATGAGGTGGGCTGGACCAAGCGCAACGCCGCTTTCGCGCGGCGCTGGATGGCGACCTTGAAGCCGGAGGGACATGGACCTACAGATTAAAGACCGGGTGGCGTGGGTCGCGGGGGCCTCGCGCGGGATCGGGCTGGCCGTCGCCCGGCGGCTGGCCGAGGAGGGCTGTCGCGTCGCCCTCTCCGGCCGCGACGCGCCCGCGCTCGCCGCCGCGCGCCTTGAGCTCGAGAAGGTCTTCGGAGCCGGCCGGATCGCCGCCTTCCCCGGCGACGCGGCCGCAGTCGATGGGGCGGCCGCCGCGGTGCGGGGCTGCCAAGAGCGTTGGGGCCGGCTCGACATCCTGGTCGCCAACGCCGGGACCGGGAAGGTCCCGCCCGGGGCCTTGGTCTCGGATGAGGACTGGGACCTGGCCTTGCGGCAGAACCTGCGCACCGCGGTCCAGGCCGCGCGGCAGGCCATGCCGCTGCTCGCGGCCTCCGGGGCAGGCTGCATCGTCCTGGTAGGCTCCATCGCCGGCCTGGAGGCTATCGGGGCTCCGGCCGCCTACGCGGCCGCCAAGTCGGCCCTCCAGGCCTGGGCCAAATCGCTCTCCCGGGAAGCGGCCCCCCGCCGGGTGCGGGTCAACACCGTCCTGCCGGGCAACGTCCTGTTCCCGGGAGGGAGCTGGCAGTCCCGCCTGGACAAGGAGCCGGAGCGGACTTGGCAGGACATCCGCCGGGAGGTCCCCATGGGCCGCTTCGGGACCCCCGAAGAGATCGCCGACGCCGTCGCCTTCCTGGCCTCGGAGCGCGCTGCCTTCATCACGGGAGCCGCTCTGGTGGTGGATGGCGGACAGACCAGGAGTCACCCATGAAGCGCAACCCCTTCGACCTCAAAGGACGCGTCGCCGTCATCACCGGAGGCGCGGGCTTGCTCGGGACCATGCACGCCGAAGCCGTGGCCGAAGCGCGCGGCATCCCCATCATCGCGGACCTCGACGGCGCGAAGGCCCGCGCCGCCGCTCTGTCCTTGTCCCGGAGGCTGCGGACCCGCGCCTTGGGCTGCGCCTGCGACATCACCGACCCGGCCCAGGTCGAGGCCTTGCGGCGCGGATTGCTCCGCCGCTACGGCCGCATCGACATCCTCATCAACAACGCCGCCATCGACCCGAAGGTGGGATCCGGAGCGGGAGGAAAGGCCAAAGCAGGCCACTGGTCGCGTCTGGAGAACTTCCCGCTGGAGCAGTGGGGCCGGGATATCGCGGTCGGCCTGACCGGGGCCTTCTTGTGCAGCCGCATCCTGGGCGCGGAGATGGCCAAGCGCGGGCGCGGCGTCATCCTCAACATCGCCTCGGACCTCTCGGTCATTGCGCCCGACCAACGCCTTTACCGCGTACCGGGACGCTCCCCCGCCGAGCAGCCGGTCAAGCCGGTGTCCTACTCCGTCGTCAAGGCCGGACTGGTTGGGCTGACGCGCTATCTGGCCACATACTGGGCGGACCGGGGGATACGGGTCAACGCCCTGTCCCCGGGCGGAGTCCGCACGAACCAGGATCCGGCTTTCGTCGCTCGCCTCTCATCCTTGATCCCACTCGGGCGCATGGCGCGCCGGGACGAGTACAAGGGAGCCGTCCAGTTCCTCGTATCCGACGCTTCCTCGTACATGACCGGGACGAACGTGGTGATGGACGGAGGACGGTCGGTCTGGTGACCGGGAAGGGTCCGGTCGTCGCATTCCTCGAATCGGCCGGCCAAGTCGAAGCCGTCCTTTCAGGAACGCCCCGTCCAGACGTGCTCCTGGCCCTGGCTCCGACGGCCGCGGCCCGGCTGGAGGCCGCGGGGATCCCCTACACCAAGGCCGAGGACCTCTACGACGAACGGGCTCTCTGCGACGGCGCCGACGCAGTCCTCGACGCCGAGGCGGACTGGGCGCGGCAAGTCGACGGGTGGCTCCAAGAACGGGTGCCGGCTTTCCGAGAGGCGGGCTTCCGGCCGGCGCACCTGCATTTTTTCTGGCTGAAGGTGATGTTCGACGCCTTATATCTGCGGGCCCATATCCTCCAAGCCGTCGCAGCGAGCCTCAAGCCGGCGCGGGTGATCTATTTCGAAAACGGCCCGCGGCCAGTCCCCTCTTGGGATCTCGTGTTCCGCGAATCCCTGACCGCGCGCTGTCTGCCGGCCTGGGCCCACGCGCGCGGCATCCCGCTCGAGCGCCGGCCGCGCGTTGGCGACGAGCGCTTCGCGCCGCCTCCCCGGAAAGGCCGCTGGCGCCCGGAGGTTGCGGCGCGCAAGCTTGCGGCCGGGGTGCGGTTCTGGTGGACGGGCGTACGGACCAAAAACGCCGGCCCCGAGGCATGCCCCCGCGCGCTCCTGCGCCCGGACTGCGACGTCGAGTACCTGGTCCGGCCTTTGGCGCGGCGAGGACTTCGCCCGATGCACTGGTCCCGGTTCCTGGCATCGCTGGACGGTACGGGGGCGCCGCCCGCGACCATCCCCAGCCTCCAAGGGATCGCTGAGCAAGACTGGTGGGCCGCGCCCCTGCGGCCCGAGGGCCTCGACCTGACTGAGGCGGCGCAGGATCGGCTCGACCTCTGGTGGACCCAAGTGATCCCGCAGACCTGGTCCGCTTTCACCGCGGCTCGGCGCGAGTTCCGCACGGGTTCGATAGCTGCGGTCATCGTCCCGGCCATATACACGCACCAGGACGCCGCGGTCATGGCCGCTGCCTTGGCCGAGAGGGTGCCCTCCTTCGTCTATCAGCACGGCGGCTTCGGGGGCAACTGCGAGTACTCCGCCTGGGAGCACCAAGACCTGTGCCTTTCTCGCACGATGTTCTTCTACGGAGAAGGGTCCGCCGCCCACTATAGCCGCCGCCTGCAGCGCTATGCGGACCGGCGCGCCCGCCCCGTCGCCACAGGCTCCGCCCGGCTCGACGCTTTAGCCCACGGCCCCGGCGTTCCCGCGGCCCTGCGCCGCCGGCTCAACGCGGGGCGGGCCCCGGAAGCGCCTCTGGCCTTGTATTTCCCGACCTTGCATCCGGCCTATACCCGCTACCTTTGCTGCGGCGAACTCCCGGATGTCAGCCATTGGGAGCTCCAGCGGGACATCGTGAGGCTCTTCAAGCGTTTCCCGGCCGTCCGCCTGATCTACCGGCCGTTCGCAGGTTCTTTCGCCAGCCCGATCCCGGACCTGCTGGCTCAGGAGCTCCCATCAGCCCGCATCGAGTCTGCGGCGCCCCTGCCGGAGCTGGCGCGCGCGGTGGATCTCATCATCACCGACATTCCTTCCACCGGCTTGCTCGAGGCTTTGCTCACGGACCGGCCGGTCTTCGTCTACTCGGACGACAGATCGGTCCGCCTGACCGGGCCAGCCCGCGACCTCCTCCAACGCCGGGCCGCCCTGGATGGGACCCCTAAAGATTTTCTGACCCGATTGGAAGCGTACCTGCGCGCGGGCGATTTCCGGCCCTCGGCATCCGCCGACGATTCCTTTCTCCGGGCCTACGGCACTTGCCTCGGGGACGGGCGCAGCTCCGAGCGCGCCGCCGACCTGATCGTCCAGGCCATCCATGTCTAGCATCCGGCAGAGTTTCCGCTCTTCTTCAAAGCTCTCCATCATCAACATCGGCGGCGGCCTGCTGGCCACGGCGGTGAACATCCTGGTCGCCCGGCGCCTCGGCCCGGAATCTCTCGGCGTGGTCGGCCTGATCCAACTCTGGCAGCTCTATGCCGGCTTCGCGCGGCCGGGATTCCTGCAGGCCGGCTACCGCGAGATGCTGCATCTGCTGGGCCAGGGCCGCCAGGCCGAAGCCCGGGATGTGGGGAACATCGCCCTGACCGCTGAAGGCGGCTCTTTGTTCGTGCCCCTGGCCTGCATGGCCCTGGCCGGGATGTTCCTCTATGACGACCCCCGCCTGAAAGCCGGCATGGCCGTCGCCGCGGCGAGCTTCCTCCTCACCTCCCTGTACGGCTACATGGACACGATGCAGTGGGCGCATCAGCGCTTCTCGCTCATCACGCGCGCCAACCTCCTGCTCAAGCTTTCCCAGCCGGCGCTGACCTTGGCGGGACTTTATTCCTTCGGCCTCTACGGCGTCCTGGCGGCCCCGGCTGTCTCGTCGGGGCTGGGGCTCGGCTACTACCTGCTGCAGAAGGATGCCAGAGACTTCGTCCCGCGCTGGGACGCGCGAGAATCCCGGAGGCTGCTGCGCATCGGCTTGCCCATCGCCCTGTACGGCTTCCTCTATTGGGGGTTCCGGACCTCGGATCGCGCCATGGTCGCGCGTTGGCTGACCCTCAAGGACCTGGGCTACTTCACTTTCGCCATGACCTTCATCACCCAAGGCTGCGCCATCGTCTCGGACTTCCTCAACGTCTTCCAGACCAGCCTGCTCTCGGAGCTCGGCCGCGTGGGCCAGGTCCGTCCGCTCTCCGGCAAGCTGCAGCGCCTCACCTTGCTCATACTCCTGCTGACGGGAGCGGCCGCGGCTTTGGCCCAGACCGCGCTGCACCCCCTGATCTCGGCTTTGGTGCCCAAGTTCCTGCCCGGCGTCCCCGCTCTGGAGATCCTGGTGCTCAACCTCGTCTGCACCACGGCCCCGCTCCTGGCCTACACGGTCCTGATATCCACCGTGCTCAACCAGCAGGATATGGCCGCGATCATCCAAGCCGGCGGCCTGGGCATCAACATCGCGCTAGGCTATGCGTTCGTGTGCGCCGGTCATGGCCTCTCCGGCATCGCCTGGTCCAGCGCGATATCCCAACTCAGCGCCGCGGCCGCGGCTTATGCCCTGCTGCACCCCCGGCTCTTCGCAGGAGCCCCGGCCCGGGAATCCCAACGGTTCTACCAATGGGCCATCGGATTGCTATTCCTGGTCTTCGCGCTCCATTTCCTGATGAACTGGGGCCCATTTTCCTGTCCGGCGCTGGGCCGCCTCTGGCTGCCCGCCGCCTTCCGGGCGGTCCTGTCAGTCGCGGTCTGGGGGACAGCCGCCGCCCTGCTATATCGCTACTGGTGGAAGCGAGGCCTCTTCTCAGCGACCGCGTCCGCTCCAGACAAGGCGGACATGATGTTCAATAATTGAACGCCGCGCTTCCTTTTGTTATACTTACCTCATCCGGCACCCTCGGCAACCGGGGCCGGTCATCGGAGGGCTTCATGAAGGTCCTGGTCTTCGGCGGCGCCGGCTTCCTGGGCAGCCACGTCAGCGACGCCCTGAGCGACGCCGGGCACGCGGTCACGGTCTTCGATGTGAAGGTGTCCCCCTTCCTGCGCAAGGGCCAGAAGATGCTGGTCGGCGACATCCAGGACGAGGACCGGGTGCGGGCGGCGGTGGCGGGCTCCGACGTGGTGTACAACTTCGCCGGGATCGCGGACCTGCAGGCCGCGCACGACGATCCCGTGGGCTCGGTGCGCTCCAACATCCTCGGGAACTGCATCATCCTGGAGGCCTGCGTGAAGGCCAAGGTGAAGCGCTACGTCTTCGCGAGCACGCTCTACGTCTACAGCCAGGCCGGCTCGTTCTACAGCATCTCCAAGCGCGCCTGCGAGACCTACATCGAGAACTACCACCGTTATCACGGCCTCGCCTACACGATCCTGCGCTACGGCTCGCTCTACGGCAGCCGCGCCGGAAAAGAGAACGGCGTCGGCAATTACCTGCGCCAGGCCCTGACCAAGAAGCGCATCATCTACCACGGCAACGGCGAGGAGACCCGGGAATACATCCACGTCGACGACGCCGCGCGCTATTCCGTCGAGATACTCGCCCCGGAATTCGCCAACCAGCACCTCATCATCACGGGCCACCAGGCGATCAAGGTCCGCGAGCTCCTGGAGATGATCAGCGAGATATTGGGAGGCGGCGTCCGCATCCGATTCCGCCAGGGCCGCGCCGCCAACGTCCCGGACACGCATTACGCGCGCACCCCCTACAACTTCACGCCGCGCGTCGGACGCAAGCTGATCGGCCGCCATTACATCGACCTGGGGCAGGGACTGTTGGGCTGCATCGAGGACATCCACGCGCAGACCGCCAAGACGCAGCAGCCCTGAACGCGCCGCCTCCGCTTAGATTGGCGCGCTCTTCGCGGCCGCCTCGACGAACGCGGAGATCGTTTCATCGTTGACGGGCGAAAGGCATTCTTCCCTGAGCCGCCTGCCCGCATCGGATAGACGCCGCCTCTCGACTTCATCAAGGCGCGCCGTGCGCAGCACCTCTCGCCGCAGCTCGCGAGCGCCCCTGAGGGGCTGCGGCCAGCCCGGGAAATGGGACAGCGGGCTGAAGTCCAGGACGACGGCTCGGCCGACGATGACCAGCGGCACGCCGGCCATGGCGAAGTCCATCGAGACTGTTGACGCACCGACCACGGCGCAAGCGGCGCGTTCCACCCAGGGCGTTATGGGGCCCGAGACGACCGCCATATGAGACGGCAGCGGTCTCGGCCCGACGATGCCCTTCCATAGGCGCGACGTCATCTGCGGATGAGGTTTCAGCCAAAATGTCAGCCCTTCAGCCGATGGGAACGCTTCCATAAGCGAGTCCAGCAATTCAACGGCCCCCTCGATTTCGAGCGAGAACCCGACGAAAATACAGCCGGTCTCGGGCCGGCGCCTCGGGACTTCCTGGAGGAGGTGCGGATAGCGCAGGGACGGGCCGACGCGCAGGCGCTGTGGAGGAAAACCCTCCCGGATAAAGAGCCGCCGCATGAAAGGGGAGTTGCATACGATGACATCGGACAAGGGCGAAATGTCAGGCTTGGGCACCGCGACATGCTGCAGCATCAGGGGCGGCGGCGCGGCCCAATGCTGAAAGCCCACGGTGCGAGTCGCCGGAGACAGCCGCCGCAGAGCCAGCACCGCGGGCTTCTCGGTCAGAGTGTTCTCGAATGTATCGATGAAGACATCCGGCTTCCAACCGGCCTGGGCCAGGCGCTCGAACAGGAGCGGATACAGCGCGAACTCCGCGGCCCCGACGTTGGAGAGCTGGAGGCGTCTCTGTTCCTCGACCATCGCCGTGATGTCGAGGCCCTCGGGGAAACCCGCGATGCCGGAGACCCTCTGAGGAGACTCCGGCCATGCCGCCGAGCGCAGGACGGCTCGCACCGCTGTCACGCAATCGGACAGGCGGTAGTGATCCTCCGCGAGCAGATACCGGCCCGGCTTCGACCGGAACCACGCGAAGGCTTGGCGCGGGCTGCGGCCGGGGCTGTAAAGCCAGGGCAAAGTGACCACCTGGATGCCGCGTCGCTCGAGCTCGTCGGGAAGGATCCCAAAATAGGCGTCGCGCCCCTCCGGCGAGCTGAAATACTCGGAGTTGATGCAGGAATGAAGCAAGGCCAACGGTCTTCCGTCCCGAGCAGGAAGGATCGGACCGTTGCGCGTCACCCGTGCAGCGACGACGCGCCGGAAAAATCTCGCAAAAAATAGCAACCAACGCGCGGCTTGCCGGGCGCGCCGCCACATCCGCACCGGGACTTCGCCCAAGGTCCTTAGCCGCCGGCAAGAACCATCAAGCGTGCCCAGGCACTGGAGCAGGGCCTCGCTCTCCGCGACGATGAGCTGCGGACGCTCGCCGCGAAGCAGCTCGCAGGAAGTCAAGAGCCAGCAGAGGTCGGAGAACAGCGAGCCCGACAGCGTGTTCTCGTCCGAGATCCGCGTCAGCCACCATTCCGGCCAAGCCCCGTGCCGGCGCGCCAGCGCTTCAAGATAGCTCAGAAAGGGCGCCCGAGCGGCTCCCGCGCAGCGGTGGAGCGCGGGGGCTATGTCGATGCGGTTCCAGCCGGGTCCGAGCGCCGACTCCCACCGGCGCAGCTGCCGCCAACTGCGGCCAAGGTAGACCCAACCCGCCGGAACGCCGGCTCGGGCTCGCACGGCCGAAGGCGCCTGGGCGCTCCAGGCCAGCCAGCAGGCGGCCGCCTCCCCGCCGCTCCGTCCGCCGCCGGGATCCGGACGCAGGCTCACGTCACCTGCGGCCCTGCACCTTCCAGGCGTCGAAACGGTGCTCGAGGGCGTCCAGCTTCTCCATTCCCGCCGCGTTCATCACCTCGCGGTCGGTCCGGTAATAGGAGAAGAACATGTCGTTGCGGCAATTCGGCTTGTAGGCGTCCTGGATCGGCTCCACGCCGGACCAGTGCCGCTTCAAGAATCCCTCGGCCTCCTGGTAGAACGGACGCACGCGGTTGTCGGACGGCTCCGGGACCGGCGGCAGGCCGAGCTTGCGCCGGATCATGTTCGCGTAGGCCGTGTTGGCGTGGGCGAAGTCATAGTTGGCGTCGTCGAGCGCCACGACCGCCCCGTCCTTCAGGAACGGCTCGGCCCGCTCGAGCTCGCCGCGCAGGACGTCCCAGGTATGCTCGGAGTCGAAGAACCCGAAGTCGACCTTCTCGCCGAGCTCGCCCAGGATGGGGATGCCGACATCGGGCGAGTGGCTGGAGCCGGCGATGAAGCGCCAGTGGTCCTGCAGGCTGGTGTGGAACAACGGGCCGAAGCAGTCCACCGCGACGCCGCGCAGGAAGGCGCCCTTGGGGCCCACGAAGTCCCAGCTGTAGAGACGGCCGCCGTGCTTGAAGGCGAAGTAGAGCATGACCAGCGATGAAGCGCCCGCCCCGGTCTCGATGAGGACGGGCCGGTCCTTGGAGACGAAGCGCTCGAGGATGTCGTAGATGGCCAGGAACTCGGAATCGGGGATGGAGTTGACCCAGCGCGGCAGCATGCGCTTGACCCCGAGCAGGAAGCGCGGCTCATCCTTGAGGATCTCCTCCTGGGTGCCGAAATAGAAGTCGAACATTATAGCCAGTCCCCCCCGCTGATCGCGATGCACTGCCCGGTGATATAAGACGCCTGCTCGGAAAGCAGGAACAAGACCGGCCCCGCAACCTCGGCGGGCGTGCCCGCGCGCTTGAGAGGCACCAGCGCCGCCCTCCGCGACATCGCGGCGGCATCCTTGCCCAAGCGGACGGTGTGGAACCCGGTCGCGATGAACCCGGGGCATACCGCGTTGACGAGGATGCCGCGCGGCGCGCCGACACGAGCCAGGCCCTTGACGACGCATTCGATGCCGGCCTTGGCCGCGCCGTAGGCCATCGTGTCGCGGCCGCCGCCGTGTGGGACCGAAGCCGTGCCCGCCAGCACGACGCGCCCGGCCCGCCTCATCCGGGCCATCGCTTCCCGCGCCAGGAAGAAGGGCGCCGTGAGGTTCATCTCGAGCTCCGCGCGCCACTGCGCCGGAGTGACTTCGAAGATGTCGGCCGCATGGATGTCGCCGGTCAGCTGCACGAGGGCGTCGATGCCGCCGGCCCAGCGGGCGAAGGCCGCGACCAGCTTGGCCGCCGGCTCGGGCCGGGAGAGATCCGCCTTGAAGGACTTGAGTCTCGCGGGCCCGGCCGAGCCGTCAAGTCCGGGAGCTGAGCGGTAGTAGTGGGCTCCGATCACGGCGCCGCGCTGCGCCAGCTGCCGGACGACCTCCCGGCCGATGCCGCCGCTGGAGCCGGCGACGAGGACGCGCAGACCCGAAAGTCCCTTCATGTCCGGACCCTCCCGACATAATGCTCCTGAAGCGCGGCGACGCCGCGGCGGATCGCGCCTTCGCAATCCTTGGGATCCCGGCGCATCTCGAGCGTGACATAGCCTTCATAGCCGCTGGCGCGCAGGGCAGCCCCGATGGGACCGTGATCGAGGCCGGCCGAACCGGGCTCGGCCAGGCCGGGATCCGAGGTCTGTACGTGCATCAAGATGTCCTTGTGCCTCGAAAAAGCGCTGTAGTCTTCCTTCGTCTCGGCCAGCGCGCGCCCGTCGAGCTCAAGGCGGAAATGAGGATGCCCGACGCGCCGCACCAAAGCGGCCCCCTCGTCGCTGCCGCAGATGTAGTCCGTCTCGGCCGGCGAAAGCGGCTCGATGAGCAGATACACGCCGAAGGCTTGCGCGTGCTCGGCGCTGGAGCGGAAGAAATCGGCGGCGATGGCGTCGGCCCGGGCGATCGGCAATCCCCCCCGGCGGCGGCTCTTGGGGGAGCCTAGGACGAGCGTCTTGCCGCCCAGGTCCCGGCAAAGCTCATACATCCTCTTGAGGTAATCGCCCAAGGCGGCGCGGGGCTTGGCCTCGCCGAAGAGGACCAAGTCCGGCCGCGTGAAAGTCAGGGCGTGCAAGCCGACGGTCCGCAGGCCGCCGCTCTCGATGAGCGAACGCAGCTCGCGGCGCTGGGCCGCGGTGGCTTCGGCGGGTTCCGCCCAGACCAGGCTTGCGGCCAGCTCCACGCCGGCGCAGCCGAGCTCCCGGATCAGCCTCAGATGGCCGGCCAGGTCCTCCGCGCCCCAAGCGATGTTGGAGACCGCCAGCTTCACAGCGAGGCCTTCTCGGGCTGGCCCGCGCTTTCGGCGGGAGCTTCGGAAAAACCGTGGCGCCGCAGCCAGAACTCGACGCCCGGCAGCTGCCAGTCGTAGTCCACGTCGCAGCCGCCCCATTGCTTGAGGGGGTGGATCCTGCGCCCCATCCACTTCTGGGGCAGCAGCCCCTCGGAGAGGCGCTCCAGGCAGCGCGGGCGCACGATGGACAGGCCCATGTCGGCGAACCACACGTCGCCCTGCGAATCCCGGTCGCAGTTGAGGGTCTTGGGGTCGCCGAAGGCCTCGAAAGGCACGAAGGGCTCGAGGGTCCCGTCCTTGTTCTCGCGGCGCGCGCGCAGCGGGCTCCACATGTTGTAGCGCGAGACGCTGACCGCCGAGTCCAGGTCGGGGCGCGCGCGCAAGGCGGCGATGCCCTCATCGATGAGCTCGGAGGTGACCGTCGCGGCGTTGCAGAAAAGGAGGACCACAAGTTCGAGCGTCTTGCCTTCTTGGGCGGCCTCGTCGCGGATGACGCGGTAGCCGTGGACGAAGGCGTCCTCGCCCAGCGCCTGGGGCGTGCAGAGCTCGGCCGGGCGGTCGATGACGCGGGCGCCGAATCGGACGGCCGCGGCCTTGATGCCGGGCGAGTCCGTCGAGACATACACGCGCGAGACTCGCGGCGTCCCCTGGGCGGCGAGGATCGGATAGGCCATCAGCGGCCGGCCCAGCACCGAAGCGGTGTTCTTGCCGGGGAATCCCTGACTGCCGTCGCGGCCGAGCATGAGGGCGCAGATCGTGTTTTCCATCAGACCACCGCGCAGCGCGCGCAAGGCTCGAGCTCCGAGCGCTTCCCGGCCAAGTGGCCGGCGCGCAGACGCTCGTAGGCCTCGCCGCGCCAGATCCGGGATACGCCGGCCCTCTTGACGCTGCCCACGGCCAGAGTCGAGCGGACGTCGACGTCGCAGGGGTTGGCGCGGCCGTCCCACCAGACGAACAGCCGGCGCCACAGGTCGGAGCAAGGCGCCGCGATCCGCGACGGGGACGCGCCGTAGACATTCTCCCAGGGGTTGTAGTTGACGAAGGCCACCTGATCGACGTAGCCGCCCCAAAAGCGCTCCATATCGCCGAGCTTGCCGGAGCCCGCGACCTTGACGCCGGAGACGCGGGTGATCATGCGCGACTGCGGATACTGTCTGCGCTTGATCTCCGCGAACATCTTCAGATGCTTGAGCACCTGCTCAAGGCTGCCGCCCGCACGGAGCCTGGAGTACTGGGGCTCCGCGGCGGCGTCGGCGGAGAAGACGAGCGTGGCGACGCCGGCCTGCAGGATGGCGTGGCACATGGACTCGGTCAGCAGAGAGGCGTTGGTGTTGAGCTTGAGCGCCAAGAACTTGCCGGAGGCATAGGCCAGCATCTGGTCGAGGTCCCGGCAGAGCAGAGGCTCGCCGCGCGAAGCCAGCGACACGGCCTCGACCTCGCCCTGGATCTGGTCGACGACGCGCTTGAAGGTGTCCAGCGTCATCATGCCCATGTGCCCGTTGGCCTTGCGGGTGAACTCCTGGTCGGTCTGGTAGCAGAAGACGCAGCGGAAGTTGCAGACGGACGTGGGCTCGATCTGGACGCAGGGAGGATAGTCGTCCAGGAGCTTGCGGTCCGGGTAGACTTCATACCGATAGCGGTAGTAGAGGTACCGGGGCAGCTCGGCGTCGGTCAGCCGGGCGAGCTCTTCGCGGACATTGGCGTGCAAGGTGAAGGGCGCTGAGCCGTCGGGAGGCCGCGCGGCGCGCAGCAGTTCGCCGATGGCGGCGCGCACCAGTCGGGCCTTGGCCGGGCCGAGGCCCCAGGACCCGGAGCCTGCGAGCAGCCGGGTCAGGCGCGGCCGGGGATCCTTCGCGGGAGCTTTCTGGCGGATATCGACGAAGCTGTTGTGCTTCGCGTAGGCCCTCGCGGATTCAACCATCGCTGGATATTATACAATTTTGAACCGTCAGGGCTGACCGTTCATAAATTGAACGACCATGAGAAAGCTTTGCTATAATGATGCCGGGAGCCCCATCCGATGAAAGTCCTTTTCCTGTATCCCAACCTGCACGGCATGAACATGCTGCCTCCCGCCGTGGGACTGCTCATCGCCCTCCTGCGCGAGCGCGGGCACCAGGTGGCGCTTTTCGACTCCACCAACTGGGTCATGACCGGGGCGGACGACTTCGACAGCGACCAGGCCAAGGCGAAGAATCTCAACGCCCGCCCTTTCGACGATTCTCTGCTGCGTTCCGAGCTGCGCACCGGCGACGTGTGCGCGGACTTCCGGAGCGCGGTGGAGGATTTCAAGCCCGGCCTCATCGCCGTCTCGGTGTCGGAGGATATCTTCCCTGTCGGGATCCGGCTGCTGGAGGCGGTCAAGGACCTGCGGGTGCCGACCATCATGGGCGGCGTCTTCCCGACCTTCGCTCCGGAGCTGTGCCTGGCCCACGACACGGTGGACATGGTCTGCATCGGGGAAGGGGAAGGACTCCTGCCGGAGCTCTGCGCGCGCCTGGCGGCAGGCCGCTCCTACGACGACCTGGAGAACCTTTGGCTCAAGAAGGCGGACGGGGGCACTATCAAGAACCCGCTGGCCCCCCCCGTGGACATCGACCGCAATCCCCTGGTGGACTTCAGCGATTTCGACGAGTCTCGCCTCTACCGGCCCATGCAGGGCAAGGTCTGGCGCATGCTCCCGGTCGAGACTCACCGAGGCTGTCCCTACACCTGCGGCTACTGCAATTCGCCGTCCCAAGACCGCATGTACAGGGAGCATACAGGCAAACGCTATTTCCGCGCCAAATCCACCGCCGCCTTGCGCGCGGAGCTCCAGCATTATGTCCGGGACTACAAGGCGGAAGCCTTCTATTTCTGGGCCGACACCTTCTTGGCCTACACCGACAAGCAGTTCGGCGAGTTCATCGAGATGTACCAGGACATCCGCCTTCCCTTCTGGTGCCAGGCTTTCCCGGAGACCATCCGCGAGGACCGCATCCGCAAGCTGATGGGAGTGGGCCTCTTCCGCGTGGGCACGGGGATCGAGCACGGCAACGAAGAGTTCCGAAGGAAGGTCCTGCGCCGCAGCGCGCGCAACGCCGCGATCATCGAGAACCTCCGCATCCTCAACCGCTGCGGCCTCCCGTTCAGCGTCAACAACATCATCGGTTTTCCTACCGAGACGCGGGAGTTGGCCTTCGACACCATCGAGCTCAACCGCCAGGTGCAGGCGGACAGCCACAATGCCTACTCCTTCAGCCCGTTCCACGGCACGCCATTGCGCGAGCTGGCCGAGAAGCTCGGCTACATCGCCCCCGGCGCCATAGCCCGCTCCCTGACCAAGGCGACCATCCTCGACATGCCCCAGTTCCGGCCGCATGAGATAGAAGGCCTGCGCCGCTGTTTCGTGCTCTACGTGAAGATGCCCAAGAGCCGGTGGCCGGACATCGCTCAGGCCGAAAAGCTGACTCCCGAAGGGGACCGCATCTGGGAACAGCTGCGTGATGAATGCGCGACCCGATACCTGGGGCTCGACTCTCCGGCGCCGAAACCCTAGCGCGCACGGTCGGCTGCCGCGGTTTGCTATAGTATGTTCCGGCCCTGCGCAGCCGGCCGACACCATGATCCCCATCTCAAAACCAGTCACCGGCCCGGAGGAGATCCGGGCCATGGAGAAGGTCTTCGCCACGGGCTGGCTCGGCCTGGGCTCCACCGTATTCGACTTCGAGGAAGCCCTCAAGGGCTACCTCGGCGCCAAGCACGTCATCGCGGTCAACACCGGGACCTCGGCCCTGCACATCGCGCTGGCGGGCTGGGGCGTCGGCCCCGGCGACGAGGTCATCCTGCCCTCGATCACGTTCGCGGCCTGCGTGCAGGCGGTCCTGGCCCTGGGCGCCACCCCGGTCTTCGCGGAGTCCCACGAGGAGGACCTCCTGCTCGACTTGGACGACGTGGAGAAGCGCCTCACCAAGAAGACCAAGGCGGTCATGCCGGTGCATTACTGCGGCAATCCCTGCAACCTGGAGCGGCTCAACGCCCTGGCCGGCAAGCACGGTTTCGTCGTCATCGAGGATGCCGCGCATGCCTTCGGCTCCGACTACCAGGGCCGCAAGGTCGGCACCCACAGCGCCGCCGCCTGCTTCTCCTTCGACCCCATCAAGAACATCACCACCGGCGAGGGGGGGGCCGTCGTCCTCTCGGACGACAAGGTGGCCGAGGATATCCGCCGTCTGCGCATCCTCGGCATCGACAAGGACACCTGGCACCGCTACAAGAACACCCGCACCTACTTCTACGAGGTGGTCTCGCCGGGCTACCGCTACCACATGCCCAACTTCTGCGCCGCCGTCGGCCTGGAGCAGCTCAAGAAGCTCCCCGGCTTCATCGCGCGCCGGCGCCAGATCGCCCGCCGCTACGACGCGGCCTTCGCGGGCCTGGGCGAGGTCAAGCCGCTGGCGGTAGATTACGCCGCGGTCGCCCCGCACATCTACATCGTGCGCGTGCCGGTAGGGCGGCGGGACGCCTTCATGGAATTCCTCAAGGCGCGCGGCGTGGGCACGGGCCTGCACTACATCGCCAACCATATCCAGCCGTTCTTCAAGAAATACGCGCGCGGGCCCCTGCCGCGCGCCGAGAAGCTCTGGCAGGAGATCGTGACCATCCCCCTGCACTGCGCGCTGAGCGACCAGGACGTCGAGACCGTCGTCGCGGCCGTGACCGAGTTCTGCAAGAGCCGGGCGGCCGCCTAGACGGCGATGCCCAAGGTCTCGATCAACCTCTGCTGTTATAACTCCGAGCCGTTCCTGGAGGAGACCTTGGCCTCGGTCTTCGCCCAGACCTACGCGGATTACGAGCTCGTCGTGGTCAACGACGGCTCCCGCGACGGCACGGACGCCATGATCCGGCGGCATATCGCGCAGGGCCGCCCCATCGTCTACCATCCCCAGGACAACGCGGGCCTGGGCGCCGCGCGCAACAAGGCCTTGGAGCTCTCCTCGGGTGAGTTCATAGCCATCCTGGACCAAGACGACGTCTGGGAGCCCCGGAAGCTGGAGCGGCAGCTGCCCCTCTTCAGCCGGCCGGAGGTGGGCTTCGCCGGCTCGGACGCTCTTCTGATGGACGCCGCGGGCCGTCCGCTCTCGCTCTATTCGCGGCGCAACCCCCTGCGCCGCGGCCGCGTGCTGCCCGAGCTCTTCCTATACAACTTCATCCCCTGCGCCGCCGCGGTCCTGCGCAAGAGCGCCATCGCCAAGGCCGGCGGCTTCTTCCGCCCGGGATTCCGCATCGCCGAGGAATACGAGCTCTTCCTGCGCCTGGCCGAAATCTCGGAATTCGATTTCGCCCCGGAGCCCCTCGTGCGCATCCGCGTCCATCCCGCCAGCGCCGGGTGGGATTTCGACCGCGAGCGCGCGGAGACCTGGCAGGCTCTTTGCGAGTGCCTGGAGCGCCAGCCGCGCCTGAGCCAAGAGTTCGGCCCCAAGGTCCTGGCGATCAAGCGGGCCGGGCTCTGGCTGAGCCCGGAGGCCGCCGACGCCTTGCGCGGCCGGCCCGCGGGCTGGAAGGCCCGCGCGCAAGCGGCCGCCCTCTACGGCCTGGCTTGCCTCGGCCCCGGAGCCGCGGATCTCCTGCGCCGCTGGAATAGGGCTCTGCACCGCCGCGCCGCGGCTTTGACGGGTGGAGACCTAAATTGACATAATGTTCAGATGTTGAACATGCCGGCCGGATCGAACCCATGAACTGGAAGAACAGACGCATCCTCGTGACCGGCGCCGGAGGCTTCATCGGCAGCCACCTGACCGAGGAGCTCGTCCGCCAGGGCGCCAAAGTCAGGGCTCTGGTGCACTACAACTCCCGCGGCCACTGGGGCCTCCTCGAGAAGCTCGACGTCGAGGTCCTGCGCCGCATCGAGATCGTCCCCGGCGACATCAGCGACCCCCAATGCGTGTCCCGCCTGACCGAAGGCCGCGAGCTCGTCTTCCACCTGGCCGCGCTCATCGCCATCCCCTATTCCTACACCGCCGCGGGCAGCTACGTGGCGGTCAATGTGACCGGGACCTTGAATGTCCTCGAAGCCTGCCGCCGGCACAAGGTGCGCAAGCTGGTGCACACCTCCACCTCTGAGGTCTACGGCACCGCGCGCTACGTCCCCATCGACGAAGGCCATCCCCTGCAGGGGCAATCCCCCTACTCCGCGACCAAGATCGGCGCCGACCACCTGGCCGAGAGCTATTTCCGCTCCTTCGGCCTGCCCGTGGCCGTCATCCGGCCTTTCAACACCTTCGGCCCCCGGCAGTCGGCCCGCGCCGTCATCCCCACCATCATCACCCAGCTCCTGGAAGGACGGCAGGCCCTGGAGCTGGGCTCGGTCACCCCGGTCCGGGATTTCAACTACGTGGCGGACACGGTCTCGGGATTCCTGGCCGCGGCCGCTTCGCCGAGGTCCGTGGGCGAGGTCATCAACATCGGCTCAGGCCGAGGCGTGAGCGTGGCCCAGACGGCCCAGACCATCATGCGGCTGATGGGGCGCAAGGCCCGCATCGCCAGATCGGCGGCGCGGGTGCGCCCGGAGCGCAGCGAGGTCATGCGCCTGGTCTGCGACAACCGCAAGGCCCGGCGCCTGCTGGGCTGGAAGCCGCGCTGGTCGCTGGAAGAGGGGCTGGCCCGGACCATCGATTACCTGGCCAGGAACCGAGCCGACTACAAGGCCGGCATCTACAACCTCTGATGCAAGCGGTCATCCTCGCCGGCGGCAAGGGCACGCGGCTGCGGCCTTTCACCACCTCCTTGCCCAAGCCCCTGGTCCCGGTGGGCGACTATCCCATCATCGAGATCGTCCTGCGCCAGCTGCGCCGGCAGGGCTTCCGCGAGGTCGTCATCTCGACCGGCCACCTGGCCGAGCTCATCGAGGCCTTCTGCGGCGACGGCCGGCGCTGGGGCCTGCGCATCCGCTACGTGCGCGAGGACAAGCCGCTGTCCACGGCCGGTGCCCTGCGCCTCATCCGCGGCCTGCGCCAGGACTTCATGACCATCAACGGCGACATACTCACCACTTTGGACTTCCGCCGGCTCTACGAGTCCCACCGGCGCAGCCGCTGCGCGGCCACCATCGCGGTCTGCGAGCGCCAGACCGTGGTCGATTTCGGCACCATCCAGCTCGACGACCAAGACCGCTTGCAGGCCTACGTCGAGAAGCCCGCGCACCGCTATCTGGTCAGCATGGGCGTCAACATCTTCTCGCGCCGCGCCATAGGACGCATAAAAAGAGGCGAAGCCCTGGGCATCCCGGAGTTCATCGCGCGCCTGCGCGCGGCGGGCGAGACGGTGATGGGCTTCCGCAGCCAGGCTCAGTGGCTCGACATCGGCCGGCCCCAGGACTATCAGACGGCCCAGGACCTCTTCGCCTCCCCGGCCCGGCGCCGCGCTTATCTGCGCGCCTGAGCCATGCTTCCTCCCGACCGGCGTGTCGCGGTCCTGCGCTACGAGGACATCTCCCTCGGCCAGCGCGCGCGGCTGGAGGTCCAGCTGACCTCCGAGCTCATCGACGCCTTCGCGCGCTTGAGCGGCGACGTCAATCCCCTGCACACCGACGACTCCTTCGCGCAGGGCCGAGGGTTCCCGGCGCGGCTCGCGCACGGGCTTCTGGTCGGCGCCTTCTTCTCCACCATCGCCGGCACTTTGCTGCCCGGGCGCGACTGCCTGCTGCAGTCCTTCCGCTGCGATTTCAAGAGGCCGGTCCCGGCCGGGACCCGTCTCGCTATGGAGGCCGTGGTGACTCAGAAGGTGGACGCGGTGCGCACCGTGGTCCTAGAGATATCGGCGAGGGACCAGGACGGCAGCTTGGTCCTGGCCGGACGCATGCAAGCCGGCATGCTGCCATGAAACCCAGCCAAGTCATCCTCATCACGGGAGCCAGCCGCGGCATCGGAGCGGCGCTGGCGGTCAGGCTGGCCGCGCCGGGACGCATGATCGCGATCAATTTCCGCTCCCGCCGGGACGCCGCGGAAAAGGTGGCGCGAGAGGTCGAGGCCCGCGGCGCCCAGGCCCTTCTGCTTCCCGCCGACGTGACCTCGCCGGAGTCCGTGGACGGCCTGTTCTCGGCGCTGAGCCAGCGCGCCGGGCGGCTGGACGTCCTGATCTCGAACGCGGGCGTCCCTTTCCGCTACGCGCGCGCGGCCGAGATAGCTCCCGGTGATTTCGAGGCGCAATGGCGCAGCCAGGCCGGGGCCGCCCACCTCTGCTGCCGGCGCGCCATACCCCTGATGCTCCGCAACGGCGGCGGCCGCATCGTCTTCGTGGTCTCAAGCGTCGCCCAGGGCGCGCCGCCGGCCTTCATGCCCCATTATGTCAGCGCCAAGTACGCCCTTTGGGGCTTCGCGCAGGCTCTCTCCGGCGAGCTCTCGGGCAAAGGCATCCGGGTGGACTGCGTCTTCCCCCCCATGACGGACACGGAGTTCATCAAGGACTTCCCCCGCCCGATCGTCGCTGCCGCCCGGGAAGGGACGCCCGCGGGGCGGTTGAGCTCCCCCGCCGAGGTCGCCGAGCAGGTGGCCCAGCTCCTGGCCGACCGGACCCCGGAGGCGGCGTGAGCTCCTGGACCGAGGCCAAGGCCCTGGCCGCCCAGGGCCGGCTGCCGGAGGCGGCCGCCGCCCTGCGCCAGGCCCGCGCCGGGCTGACGGACTACCTCTCGCAGCTCAACGCCGCCAAGCTCCTCCCGGGCATCGCGAGCCACCCGGAAGTCTCCGCCGGCCTCGGCTCCTTGCGCCTGGCCGTCCTGGGGTCGAGCACCACGACGCAGCTCCTGCCGCTGCTGCGCCTGCATGCCTTCTGGGAAGGACTGCGCCTGGACATCTACGACGCGCCGTTCGGGGCTTATCAGCAGGAGATCCTCGACCCGGGCTCAGGGCTCTACCGGTTCCAGCCGCAGGCCGCCCTGCTCTACGTCAACTACCGGGATGTCCGGCCCGGCGCGGCGGAAGACGAGGCGGCGCGCTGGGCCTCGCTTTGGGACGCCCTGCGCCAGCGCGCCGCCTGCTCGGTCATCATGAACAACTTCGACCTGCCGGTGGAGCGGCCCTGGGGGAACCTGGAGGGTGCGCGGGGCGACGCGGGCATCGGCCGGCTGCGCCGCCTCAACGCGCTCCTGGCTCAGCGCGCCGGTCAGGGTGTCCTGCTGCTGGACCAGGAACACCTTTCCGCTTGCGTAGGCAAGGAGCGCTGGCACGACCCGCGCTTCTGGCTGCATTCCCGGCAAGCCGTCGCGCTAGACGCCCTGCCCCGCTACGCCGCCGAGGCGGCGGCCCTGCTCAAGGCCGTCGCGGGCAGGTCGCGCAAGGCCCTGGCCGTGGACCTCGACAACACCCTCTGGGGCGGCATCGTGGGCGACGACGGCGCCGCCGGCCTCGAGCTGGGCGAGACGCCCCGAGGCGAGGCCTTCATCGAGTTCCAGCGCTACCTCAAGGCCCTGCGCGAGCGCGGGGTGCTGCTGGCCGTCTGCTCCAAGAACGACCCCGGCCGGGCCCGGGAGCCCTTCCAGTCCAGGCCGGAGATGGCCCTGCGCCTGGAGGACTTCGCCGCCTTCGAAGCCAGTTGGGGCGACAAGGTCGCGGGCCTGCGCGCCGTGGCCCGCGCCCTCAACGTCGGGCTCGACGCCCTGGCTTTCGCGGACGACAATCCCGCGGAGCGGGAGCTGGTCAAGCGCTGCCTGCCGGAGGTCGCCGTGGTGGACCTGCCCGAGGACCCCTCCGACTGGGTCCGCCGCCTGGACGCCCTGCGCCTCTTCGAGCCGGCCGCGGTCTCGGCCGAGGATTCCCTGCGCACCGGGCATTTCCAGGCTGAAGCCCGGCGCGCCCAGGTCCGAGAGCAGGCCCCGGACATGCCCGCGTTCCTGCGCGACCTGCAAATGGTCGCCCGGACCGGGCCCTTCGCGCCCGCCGACCTGGAGCGCATCGCCCAGCTCATCAACAAGACCAACCAGTTCAACCTCACCACCAGACGCTACACCGAGGCGCAGGTGCGCGCCTTCATGCAGGACCCCTCCTGCTGGACCTTGGCGGTCCGCTTGAGCGACCGGTTCGGCGATTACGGCCTCATCTCCGCGGCCATCGCGCGGCGCCGCGGCGCCGCCCTGGACCTGGATACCTGGTTGATGAGCTGCCGGGTCTTCGGCCGCGGCGTGGAGGATCTCGTGTTCAATCTCCTCCTTGCAGAGGCCCGGGAGCGCGGAGCCGAGGCCATCCTCGCCGACTACGCGCCCACGCCCAAGAACGACCCGGTCCGGGACCTTCTGCCCGGCCTCGGTTTCCGCAAGACGCAGGACGGCCGGTGGCGGCTGCAGGTCAGCGAGGCCAAGCCGCGGGAGGTGACGATCCAGCATGGATCCGCAAGCCCTGCACCTTGAGGTCCAGGCCGTCTTCCGCCGGGTCTTCGACCGCGAGGACCTCATCCTGCGCGACGACACCGCCGCCCGGGACATACCGGACTGGGATTCCCTGGCCCAGATCAACCTGGTGGTAGGCGCCGAGGAGGCCTTCGGCGTGCGCTTCCAGACCGCGGAGATACGGGCCCTCAAGAACGTCGGCGGATTCAAGCAGCTCATCGCCGGAAAGCTGGCGGCCCAGGGGCGCTGATGCGGGTCCTGGTCACGGGCAGCGCCGGCTTCCTGGGCCGGGCCCTGGTCGAACGCCTGCGCCGCCGCGCAGGCCTGCGCCTGTTCCTGACCGACATCCTGCCGGCGCCCCGCTCCCGGACCTGCGACCTGCTCGACCGCGACGCGGCCCGGGGACTGGTCCGGGACTGCCGGCCGCGGCTCGTCTTCCACATGGCGGGGATGACCCGGCCCGGGCCCTGGCAGGACCTCTGGGACGCCCACGTGACCACCACCGTCAACCTGCTCGACGCGCTGCTGCGGCTGCCCCGGGCGCAACGGCCCCGGGTCGTGGTCGCCGGGTCCTCCGCCGAGTACGGCGCGGCGCGCCGTCTGCCGGTGACCGAGTCCGCGCCCCCCCGGCCGGTCTCGGTCTACGGCGCCACGAAGCTCTCCCAGACTTTGGCCGCGCTCTCCTTCCGCCATCACGGCCTCGTGGTCGCCGTGGCCAGGATGTTCAACGTGATGGGGCCGGGGATGCCCGAGCACCTGGCTCTGGGCAGCTTCGCCAGGCAGATCGCCTCGGCCGAGGCGGCCGGCGGACCGGCCCGGGTCATGGTCGGCGACCTCGGCACGCGCCGGGACTATATCGACGTGCGCGATGCCGCCGCCGCCCTGGAAGCGCTGTCCTCACCTCAGGTGCCTGGCGGGGTGTTCAATGTCTGCTCCGGACGATCCCGGACCATGCGCGAGCTTCTGTCGCGGCTGACCGCGATGTCCGCCTGTCCGGTCGGCGTGTCGGTGGATCGCGCGCGCCTGCGCCCGTCCGACGTGCGGGAATTCTACGGCGACTCCCGCAGACTTCGGCGCGCCACGGGCTGGAAGCCGCTCATCCCGCCCGCGCAAAGCCTGCGGGACACTTTGGACTGGCATCGGTGCCGCCTGGCGGCGCGGACATGACGAGCATCCGCCCCGGCCTTCCCGAGGATGGTCCCGGCATGCGGGAGCTCTTCGCGCTCTGCCATGAGCGGGAGCTCCCCGCGGACCTCTGGGACTGGCGCTACCGCGGCGGCCCGGAGGGCGGCGCGCTCATCGATGTGGCGGTCGACGACGGCCGCGTGGTGGGCCACCTCGCCGCTTTGCCCGTCCGGCTGGAGCGCGGGGAGCGGACGCTCGCGGCCGCTTTATGGGTCGACCTCATGGTCCATCCCGCCCACCGCAACCTCGACGTGTTCCTGGAGATGGCCGAGGCCAACCGGGCCCACTGCGCCGCCGCGGGCCGCGAGCTGCTCTTCGCCTTCCCCAACGACCGCAGCTTCCCTCTGCTCAAGCGCATGCTCGATTGGCATGCGGTGGAGGACGTCGCGGCCCTGGAAGCGCCCCTGTCCGGCCTGGCCCAGCCCGGCCCGCCGGCCTCGGGCTGGCAAGTGGCTACGGGCTTGGAGCCGGCCCCGGAATTCGACGCGTTCTGGGAGGAGGTGCGGCCGCGCGAGGCCTGGGCCGTCCGGCGCGGCCAGGCCCGGCTGGCCTGGCGCTATCTGGCCAAGCCCCGAGCCGGCTACGGGTTCTGGACGGCGCGGGACGAGACCGGCCGGCTGCGCGGCTGGCTCGCCGCCAAGGTCTTCGCCGGAGCGCCGGGCCCCGTGGGCGACATCCTCGATTTCTGGGTCGCGGCCGGCGCCGAGCCGGCCCTCTGCGGGCTCTGGGGAGCCGCACTCGGTCATTTCCGGAAGCACGCCGTGCTCACGGTCTCGGCTTGGGCCTTGCGCGGCACGCCGTGGTTCACCCGCTACCAGGAGCTGGGGCTGGGGCCCTGCGGCCCCATCACGCATTTCGCCGGCCGTCGGACCTCGTCCGGCGGCGCTGCGGCGTTCCCCGGACTCGGCCGCGATTGGCACATAGCCAAAGGAGACTCCGATGTCTTTTAACGTCCTGGCCGTTTCCGCCCATTTCGACGACGCCGAGATCGGCTGTGGGGGGACGCTCGCCCGGCATGTGCGCGCCGGCGACCGGACCTACCTCTACGTGGCCACCCGTTCCGACTACGCCGACCTCGACCAGCGTCCCATCCGCTCCGCGCGGACCGCCCTGCGGGAGGGGACCCGGGCGGCCCGGGCCATCGGCGCGCGCCTCATCACCGGGGATTTCCCGACCTTCGGGCTGCGCTATGACGACGCCCTCATCTGCGCGGTGCGCCGGATCATCGAGGAGAAGCGCATCGACACCCTTTATCTGCCCTGGACGGGCGACGCCCACCAGGACCACCGCGCTTTAGCGCGCGCCGCCATCACGGCCGGGCGCCACTGCCCGCGGCTGCTCATGTACCGCATCAACTACTACGACACCGAGGAGACCTTCGAGCCCCGCCACTACGTGGACATCTCGGCGACGATGGCGGCCAAGTCGCGCGCTTTGCGCGCGCACGCCTCGGAGCATCGCCGCACCGGCGGCCGCTGGCTGGAGTTCATCACCAAGGAGGACCGCACCACGGGCATCAAGCTGGGAGTCCGCTACGCCGAGGCCTTCCATGTGGTGCGCTATCTGATCCCTTGAACCCGGAGGACGCGGCGCCCCAGATCGTCATCCTGAGCTCCATCGAATGGGGAGCGGCCTGGCAGCGCCATCAGATGTTCGCGGCGCAGTTCGCCGCGGCCGGCCATGAAGTCTTCTTCGTCGAGAACACGGGCTTCCGCAACCCAGGCCCGCGGGACCTGGGCCGCCTTTGGAGCCGCCTGGCCGGGCCGGCCGGCGGCGCCAGCAACCCCCGCCCGGCCGGGGTGAGCATCGTCTCCCCCCTCGTCCTGCCGCCCACCTCGGGGGCCTTCCGCCGGGCCAACGCCGCGGTCTTCATACCGCGCCTGCTGGCCCAGTTGTGCCGGCTCGGCCTGCGGCCGCGGCCGGTGGTCATCGCCTATTTCGCCACGGAGACCACCTTGGAACTGCTGCGGCGGCTGGATGCGTCCGTGGTGGTCTATGACTGCGCCTCCAACTTCCGCGCCCACCCCCGGGTTCCCGCCGATTTCCCGCGCCAGGAGGCCGAGTTGCTGCGCCTGGCGGGCCTGGTGGTCTGCGACTCGGACTTCCTCTTGCGCCAGAAGCAGGCCGAGCACCCCCGGGTGGTCCAGATCCACCAGGGCGTCAGCGAGGATTTCCTCGAGGCGAAGCCGCCGCGTCCGGATTTCCGCCGCTTCTGCTACTACGGGACCTGGGTCCCGGACCTGGATCCGGCCTTCTTGATCGCCCTGGCAGAAGCGGGCTTCGAGGTGACGGTCAGCGGCTTCTGCAAAGGACAGCCGCCCGACTGGCCCCCATCCATCCGGCGCTTGCCCCCCGCGCCCCTGGAAGGACTGGTCAAGCGGCTGGAGGAGTTCGACGTTTTCCTGCTCCCCCACAAGCTCACCCAGTTCCATCTGGGCGTCATCCCGGCCAAGATCTACGAGATCATGGCCATGGGCCGCCCCGTGCTGGCCACCCCTTTGCCATCCCTGGCGCCCCTGAAGCGGCTCGTCCACATCGCCGATTCCCCGGCCGACTGGGTGCGCGTCGCCCGGGACCTTCCCAGGACCGAGACCGCGGCCCTGCGGGAGGAGCGCATCGCCCTGGCCAAAGAGCATACCCATGCCAAGGAATTCCGGCGCTTCCAAGAGGCGGTCCGAGGGGCTTGGGAGCGAAATAGATAACAAAAGTCATCGTATTGTAAGCGGGGTGCTCTGACCGACTGAGCTCGGGGCAACTACGCTGATTTCACAAAGAAAAACCGGGGCATTGCTCGACCTCCCAAAAATGGATAGGTGCCCATCTGGGTGTCCACGCTACAGGTTGGCGATGAGCCTTTCCATGACAAGCCGCGCCGCCGCTCCAGCATCATAGCGCACAGCCGCAGCCAGTAACGGGCTCAAGTCGTCATTGAATTGGCGCAAGGCGACTTTGGCCGTCAGGTTTTTCTCGAACTCACTGCGGCTCACCTTGCTGCCTTCGGCTGCCATGTACTTGCGGAAGGTCTCCACAATCCGCCTCGGATCGCTTCCCTTCATGCCCAGACCCCGCCACAAGTCGAACAGATCCCGCCCCTTGCGACGCTGATAAAGCGCGCGCAGCTTGGTGGCCAAGAGCTCATCAAGAGTGCAGGTTCGCACCTCCGCCCGTCCTTCAAACCATGGCGATTGGATGGCGAATGGATGGCCGATAGCTCCGAACACAGTGAAGTGCTCCCGGGTATTGATCTCGATCTTAAGCCGAAGCGGGACCACGGGCGCTATCTCGGATTCCATGCGATAGCGCAACGTCACATTATCCGGGCCGCTTTCCCGGCGGGGCACCCCCAGGATGGGATCGAGCCGGGAACGGATGGCGTTGAGCACCGGGCCGATGGGACCGGCGGAAACCTGCACGAGGTCGATGTCTTCGGAGTATCGTTGAGGCGACGTGACGAACAGCTTGTGCAGCGCTGTCCCTCCGCGCAGGAGGAGCGCCGGGGCCAGAACTGGGTCTTGGAATATCTCGATGAGCGCTCGGCACAGGATCAAGTCCTGCTCGACTTGCGCATCCTGCGGCCAGGGGGCGACATTGCGCCAATGAGTGATTGCGGCCTGGGGAATCATGCTTCCGGCTCCGGCCGGGCGTTGATCAGGACATGCCACTTCCGGCTTTCAGTTGCCCCAGCAATTGGAGCTGTCGGATCAAGGGGACGCGGCGGAGCATCTTTGACCATGTTGAGGAACCCTTTGGACAGATCATGCCGCCGGAGCATATCCAGGAGGTATCCTAGCCGCTGGGCCACAATGTCGTCTCCATACCGCTTCACCGTATCTCCGAGCTTGCCGGGGTCCAGTTTCTCGGCTAATTCCGAGATGATCGTGACCACGTTATCCAGTCCTCCAGAGGCCTTGCAGTAGCGGACGAGGTCCCAGGCCGTGGTCTCTGGAGTGGATGCCATCAGGATGCCGGTCGGGGTCTTGACCTCTTGTGTCTGCGAACGATCGAAGGGACCCTTGCCGTGGAAGCGGATCAAGACGTTGCCCGCCCGAACGGGGCGGAGGGCGCGCTCAGGAATCATGACTTGAAATTCCTGGGGCCGGTGATGGGCAGCTCCGTGCAACTGCGCTGCGGAGAGAAGCCCCACATAGTATGGCCGAGCCATGTCTTTCATGAGTTCGTGGATGAACCACTCCGGCGGCAAGATGCCGGCAGAGCGATGCTGCGGGTCCACGATCACATAGAATCCGGATCTGGGCATGACGAGGCACCCTGCCTTGACCAGGCGATGCAGGGACATGTAAACAGCCGCCGGCGATGTGCCCAATCTTCTGTCGGCTTCTTCGCGAGCGAAGGTGTAGCGGCCCTGCCCAAGAAGTTCTTCAATAAACCCGCCGGCCAGAATCGGAGAAGTCCGTTCCATGTCTGTTGCAAATTATAACGAAGTTCGTTAGATTCTGCAACCTGTTTTATTGCCCGAAGTCTCGCTGTCCTGCTGCGGAATACTTAGCCGCGAGTTCTCGATTCGCGCAAGCCTCAGGGGCGGGCCACAAAATCGAACCCATCGCGGCCCAAGCGGCTCATGAGCTTCTGGATGACCCCGCGAGCATCGTCGTCCGGTCCAGAGATGTATCGGGGCTTCCCATCCGGCCCGCCGAAAATGATGTCCTGTTGGTGGGTCAGTTCCTCCGTCCCCAGGACGTGGCGGGACAAATTAAAATCGGGATGGGGGTCGAATCCCAGCCTCCCGGCATATTCGATCGCCCCGAAGATGATCTCCTTGGCGTGATTGATCCCGATTGGTTTAGGCGCCTGCTCCGGAAAACTTTTGGCCAGGAAGTCCCCCTCGAATCTTGCGACCGGCAAATCCGCGTTGCAGAAGGTGTTCTTTAGTCCCGAACAGAAAACATCCACCAAGTAGAGCCCCAGGATGAGGTTGCCGTTTGGCTGGCGCCGGGTGACCGCGATCGTTGCGAGGCCCGAGTCCCTCCAGTTGGGATTGATAAGGCAGGCATCGACGGGGTACTCGTCGGAGGACTTGATGAGGTGCTTCTTCTCAGCCTTGGACCAGGCAACCGCCGTGACAGGTGCCTGTGCCTCTTCTTTAGGCAGGCAGCATTTCTTATATTTCCTGCCGCTACCGCAGGGACAAGGATCGTTTCTCCCGGCGCTCATGCCGGGATACCCTTCCGCGTCATTCGCCGCCCCCCTCAGTGCAGCATCTCGGGATTCCGCAGGACCACAACACCCGACTTACCGCAGTCGGGACAGCACCAATGGACCTCCGAAGGCTTCCTGAGGACGTTGATGATCCCGAGGCACCATCTCCTTGAAGGCCCGGCCATGCAAGGCACCATGGAAGGCAACTCGTCATCGATCGGCATGTCAGCGGCCGAGGCGATGATCGCGTGGAAAAAGCGGGCCATCTCCTTCGTGCGCCTTGGGGCCGCGGGATCGGCCAACGCCCCATCGAAATGCTCGGGCTTGGTAATGAAGGCCGGCGCCTCCCTCGGCGAAGGCGTGGGCCCGCCTACCGAACGGCCAGGCGCAGCGGCAGCAGCAGCGGCGCCGGGACCCGAAACGGAAGGACTGGGCACAAGCGGAACCGCGTTCTTTATCTCCTGGTACAAATACCAACCGACCCCTTTCGATCCAAGAACCCGCTCTTCGGTCGGCGGACTGACCAGGACGTCCCTGAGGCTCTTATACCGGAGCCTGACGAGAGCTTTCACCGCTCGTGATGAAAGTCCTCCCCATTCTCTCCGAAGGAACTTGTTCCTCTCCATCTTCCGACTGATGTTCCAAATATTCGACGAGCTGCAGCGCAGTTCCTTGGCGATCTCCGCCTGCGTCCTACCCTGAGCCAAGCGAGTCTTCACCAAGCCATAGAGTTCAGCATGGACCGCCTCGTCAATATCCACCCAGGCCAGGTGCGGGAAGCGGCGCTGAATGACCCCATACCCACCGCCCGTCTTAAATTGACGGAGGATCTCGCGGATAGGAATGCCCTTGACCAAAAGAGACTCTGGTCCGGACGCGGAGTCAGTCATTTCTTCCGGCATTATACCAAAGCGCCTTCTCACGAGCCCAAAGGACGCCATCCCGCAAGCGGCGCCATTTGATATTCTGTCTGCGTCAGGACTCGAGACCCATGACTACTAAAGGCTCGAAAGGCTGGTCGGCCATCCGCCGGCAGTTGATCAATCGGACCACGAGAGAGCTGCTGGCTCTAGTGAAGGACCTCTATGAGGTCTCGGCAGCAAACCGCGATTTCCTGCAAGCTCGCTTCCGGGGTGAAACGGCCGCCGGCCCGGCGCTGGAGCAATACCGCCGCACGATAGTGGAACAGTTTTTTCCCCAGCACGGCTTTGGCAAGCTCAAGCTCGCCGACGCCCGCAAAGCCATCCGCGACTATCGCAAAGCCACGGGCAACCCTGAAGGCACAATCGATCTTCTCCTCACCTATGTGGAGAATGGGACTGAGTTCACGAAGGAGTTCGGCGACATCAACGAAGCCTACTACAACAGTCTGGACTCCGCCCTCGATGAACTGGCGCGCCTGCTGCTCCAGTCCGGCCCCGCGCTCTATGCCCGGTTCCGGAATCGTGCCCTGCGCGTCAAGGAGCTGGCCAGGGACATCGGCTGGGGCTATGGGGACTCCGTCGCGGACCAAGTCGCGCGACTCGAAACGAGGTTCGGTCATGTCCAAATCCAAAGCTCATAAATACTGGAACAAATTCCGCGGCTGGGCCCGACACTTCGGGGCCATCCGGGCCGAGGAGCCGCAAGCCTTCAGTTGGTGACGGGGATATTCTCGGACTGGTTCCTCATGGACCGCAAGCTGACCCTGGTCAAAGGCCAGGTCGTGTCCCTGAGCGGGCAGGCCCAGCGGTACCCGCTCACCGAGGATTGGGACGCCGTCGCGCCCGAGGCCATCGGCTTCTGATTATGGTACAATGTTCAATATTCGAACATAGTTCCCAAATGCCCACCCACGACGACACCCTGGCGGAAAAAGAATTCCTCCTCATCCAGGAATTATCCCGCAAGCCCAACAGCACCCAGCGCGACCTCTCCCAGAACCTGGGGCTCTCCTTGGGAACGACGAACCTCCTCATCCGCAGGCTGGCGCGCAAGGGCATCATCAAGGTCACCCAGCTCGACTGGAAGCGCACCCAGTACCTGCTGACCCTCAAGGGCGCGGTGGAGAAGATGCGCAAGGCCTACCACTACACCCGCTACACCTTGCGCATCTTCCGCCAGATCCAGGATAACATCAACACGGTCCTCACCCGGGAACACCGCGCCGGCCGCAGGGATTTCGTCCTCGTGGCCCGCGACGAGATATTGGAGCTCGTCCGAGAGACGGCGGCGGACCTGTCCCTGGCCGACGCGACCTTCACTTTCGTGCCCGCCTTCGACGAGGTCCCTGCGCGGGCGGACTTGGTCCTTACCGCGACCTTGGAGCCGGCTCCGAGACCCGTCAACGGCCGCCGCTACATGAGCCTGGTGGACTTCGACGACATAGATTTCCGCATCCCTTGACCCCATGAAACGCAGACCTCGCACCCTCGCCGTGGCCACGGAGATCCGCCGCGTCATCGCCTTGGAGGCGCAGGCCCTCAAGGCTTTGCACGCCTCGGTGGACGGCTCCTACCAGAAGGCCGTGGAGCTCATGGCCCGCTGCCGCGGCAAGGTCATCCTCACGGGCGTGGGCAAATCCGGACTCATCGCCCAGAAAGTGGCCGCGACGCTGGCCTCCACCGGAACCCCGGCCATCAACCTCGACCCGGCCGAGGCCAAGCACGGGGGCATCGGCCTCATCCAGCGCCAGGACCTGGTTTTGGCCATCGGCAAGTCCGGCGAGTCCGACGAGCTCAACGACCTGCTGCCCCGCCTGCGCGCCATCGGCACCAAGCTCATCGCCATCACGGCCGAGCCGCGCTCGACCTTGGCGCGCGCCGCGACCGTGGTCCTGATCACGCCCATAGCCCAGGAGGCCTGCCCCCTCAACCTCACCCCGACCTGCAGCACCACGGCCGCCTTGGCCGTGGGCGACGCTCTGGCCGTGGCGCTCATGAAGCAGCGCAACTTCCAAGCCGAGCAGTTCGCGCGCAACCACCCGGCCGGCCAGTTGGGCAAGCGCCTGACCTTGACCGTGGCCGACGTCATGCGCTCGGGCAGGAGCAACCCCACCATCGGGGAAGACGCCAGCGTCAGCCGCATGCTCGTCGAGCTCACCCGCCAGCACGCCGGGGCGGTCTCGGTCGTGGACCGCAAGGGCCGGCTCAAGGGTCTGATCACGGACCGCGACATCCGGCGGGTGCTGGAGCTCGGACGCAACATCCAGGGGCTCTCGATCGCGCAGATCATGAACCCGAAGCCTACCAGCATCCGCCCCGAGGCCATGGCCTCGCGCGCGGTCGAGATCATGGAACTGCGCAAGCGGCCCTTCAACGTCCTGCCCGTGGTGGACGGCCGCGGCCGCAGCGTGGGCATGATCCAGATCCACGACCTGCGCGCGCGCGGGCTCTAGGGCCTGGCCCTGCGCCTCTATGGCGATACCTTTCCCAGCGGGAGACAGAGCATGAAGGGGATCATACTGGCCGGCGGAGCGGGCACTCGGCTCTACCCATGCACCAAGGTCGTGAGCAAGCAGATGATGCCGGTCTACGACAAGCCCATGATCTACTATCCGCTCAGCGTCCTGATGCTGGCCGGCATCCGCGAGGCGCTGATCATCAGCACGCCTCACGATCTGCCCTTCTTCCGCGAGCTCCTGGGAGACGGGACGCGCCTCGGGATGCGCTTCGCCTACGCCGAGCAGCCTCGCCCCGAGGGCCTGGCCCAGGCCTTCCTCATCGGCAAGGACTTCCTGGCCGGAGAGCCGGCCGGCCTGATCCTGGGCGACAACATCCTTTACGGCCATGGCATGACCGAGATGCTGCAGAAGGCGGCGCAGACCAGCCACGGCGGCCTCATCTTCGCGTATCAGGTGAAAGACCCGGAACGCTATGGCGTCGTGGAGTTCGACGCCCACGGCAAAGCCATCTCGCTGGCCGAAAAGCCCAAACGGCCCAAGAGCCACTACGCGGTCCCCGGCCTGTATTTCTACGGGCCCGAGGTTTGCGCCGAGGCGGCCAAGCTCAAGCCCAGCCCCCGCAACGAGTTGGAGATCACCGATCTCAACACCGCCTTCCTAAAGCGCGGGGAACTGCAGGTCCTGAAGATGGGCCGGGGCATCGCCTGGCTCGATACCGGGACGCACCAGAGCCTCATGGACGCGGCGAGCTTCGTCCAGACGGTCCAGGACCGCCAAGGGCTCATGGTGGCCTGCCTTGAAGAGATCGCCTTGATGGCCGGCTGGATCGGGCTGGATGAGGTCAAGGCCGAGGCGGAAAGGATGGGCAAGAGCCCCTACTCCAGCTATCTGCGGCATCTGCTGGCGCCAGACAGCGAAATTCAGTGATCGGACAAGGGCTGACCGCGGCTCTGACGGTCCTGGCCTTCATCCTGCCGATCTCCATCGCGGGGACCAACATGGCCCTGTTCCTCATCGGACTGCTCCTATTGGCGGGCATCGCGAGCAGAACTCCTCTGGAATGGCGCCGCGCCTGCGTCCCGGCTTTCTGGTGTCTCTGCATCTACTGCGCCGTGGCCGTGGTGACGTCCTTGACGGGAGTCTTGTCGAAGAACAGCCTGCACGATCTTCACAAGGATCTTCACAAGTTCGGCGTCTTTCTCGGCCTCCTGGTCGCCTTGCGCGCGGCCCCCGCGCGCCGCTTGCCGGGCGCGCTGGCTTTGGGCTTCACTTTCATAGCCGGCTTCGGGATCGCGCAGTTCTGCCTGGACGCCCACCGGGCGCTCCAGGCCTACGGCACGCTCAGCGCCGGGATCCGAGCTCACGCCTTCGTGCATCCCGTGACGTATGGGGAGATCCTGGCGCTGGGGCTGTTGGGAGCGCTCTCGGCGGTGGGCGCGACCGGGAGCACGCAGACGCAGCGCCGGCCGGCTCTCGCTTTCCTGGCCCTGGGAGCGGCGGCTTTGATCCTGAACCAGACCCGCGGCGCTTTGCTGGGCGTGGCGGCCGGCTTCGCCGCCTTATGCGCGGCCGAGCCGTCCTTCCGGCGCTGGCTCAAGTGGGGCGTCGCGGCCGCGGTGCTGGGAGCCATCCTGATGGAGCTTCTTCCCACCGGCAGGTCTCTCATGGCTTCTGTGGCGCATCACGGGACCGCGGTCGGCGGGAACCCTCAGCTCCATCGCTTCATCTTGTGGGACGTGGCTTGGCGCATCTTCAAAGACCATCCTTGGCTGGGGGTGGGCCCCGCCAATTACGCCACCGTGTTCGCCGAATACCACCAGGGGATGTTCGAAGGTCAGAGCGTCTGGGGCTCCGCGCACAATCTCTTCCTGCATCAGTCGGCGGAACGGGGGCTCCTGGGGCTGGCGGCCTTGGCCGCCTTGTGGACCGCTTTTCTGGCCGGGGCTTGGAAGCGGGCCCGCGCTTTGCCCGATGCCTGGAACCTGTGGGCCTTGGCCGCCACGGCCGCGTTCTTCGTCATGAACTTCACCGAGACCGCGTTCCAGATCGAGCAGGTCACGACCCTCTTCCTCCTCATCTGGGCGCGCGCGGAAGCCCGACACCATGCCCAGACCTGAGCCGCTGGTCCTGGCCCGCTGGGCGATGCGGTTCTGCCTCTGCTGTTTCTGCTTTCTGGTCACCTGGACCATCGCGGGCGCCAACGTGGCCTGGGGCGTCCTCTTGGCGAGCCTCGTCGCCTTCGCCGCTCTCGGCGGGACCGTGGCCCTGGGAGCGCACCGCAGCGCCATCGAGATACCCCTCTGGGTCTTCCTGGGAGCCGCCATCCTCGCCTGCGCCCTGGGGGTGGACCCGGCGCACAGCTTCCGGTCCATCAACAAGGACGTCCATAAAGTCTTCATCTACACTTTGTTCTCCATCGCGCTGGCCACGGAATTGGCGCCGCAGGGCCTGGCCTGCATGGCGGCGGGCTTCGCCGTGGCCGGCGGCGTCGGGATCCGCCAGGGGATAGGCTATCTCGCGACGCACCAGTACTGGTACCGGGCCCACGCTTTGGTCCACCCGGTGACCTTCGGCGAGCAGATGGCCGTGGCCACGCTCGGCGCGGTCTCCTTTCTGGCCCTGCCTGAAGGCATCCTGAAGACGTCCTGGCAGCGCTGGCTGGCCCGCCTGGTGCTGGTCGTGACCGCGGCGGCCCTGGTCTTAAGCGAGACCCGCGCCGCTCTGCTCGGGCTCCTGGCGGGCCTGGCGGTGATCTCATTCTTCATCCGCCGCCTGCGCCTGCCCCTGGGCCTGGCCCTCCTTGTCGTGGCGCTGGCCATGCCGTTCATGGAACGTGCTCGCTACGGCCGCGCCCTGATGACGGACGTGCTGCTGGCTCAGCACCAGGGGACTATCCAGGCCGGCGGCCAATTGGAGCGCCTGCTGCTCTGGCGCGTGGCCTGGTCCATGGGCAAGGACCACTTCTGGACCGGAGTCGGGATCGGGAACTTCCGCGCCATGCTGCCGCATTATCTCAGCGCCAAGTTCTCGGATGGGACGAACAGCTGGGGCACGGCCCACAACCTCTATCTGCACACCTTCGCGGAGAGAGGCGTTCTCGGGCTCTGCGCGCTCGTCTGGCTGCTGGGGGCGCTCTGGCTGCGCGCCTGGCAGCGAACGCGCCAGGAGGCGAGCCCCTGGAACCTTTGGGCCCTGGGCACGGCCACGGCTTTTCTGGTCATGAACATGACCGAAGAGGCCCTGCAGGTCGAGATCGTCTGGATGCTCGTCTTCTTCGTCTGGGTCTGGGCTGAGGCGCGCCACCGTCAAAGGGAAGGCTCATGGTCCTGAAGGGCGAAGCGAGCGTGACCCGCCGCCTGCGGCGCAATTCCTTCTGGAAGATTGTGGGCGACGGAAGCCGCGGCCTTCTGGCGGTGTTCCTGCTCCTGGTCGCGCGCCACTACGGGCCGGCCGCATTCGGCGTGTTCTCCTTGCTCTATGCCGCCGCCATCTTCTTCTCCCTCCTGGCCGATCTCGGCCTCAATCTCCTGACCACCCGGCAGATCGCGGCCCACAAGTCGGATCCCGGGGCGTATCTGCAGACCTTTTTCACCTGCAAGCTCATCATCCTTCCCCTCTGGGTCATCCTGCCGGTCCTCGTCTGCAGACTGTGCCCCTATCCGGGGATATCCATCTCCTTGGTCGCGCTCTTGGCGGCGTCGTTCGCCATGCGCAATCTCCTGGAATTCTTCGGCGCAATATTCAGCGGCTTCGAGCAGATCCAATATGAAGCCGTCCTGAAGCTGGCCGCGCACACGCTCTTGCTCGGCCTCGGCATCTGGTTCATGTCCCGAGACCTCTCCATCACCTGGATCGGCGCCGCCATGCTGGGCGGCTACCTTGCGGCCGCGGTCTGCGGCGCCGTCTGGTGCCAAAGCAAATGGCGGATCCTCCCGCTGGTTTTCCACACCGAGGGACTTGCCATATTGTATGCCGAGGCTCTGCCGCTGATCTTGATGGGGGCTGGCCTGGCGGCGCTGACCAAATGGAACACGCTGATGCTCGGCTTCTTCGGCGTGGCGGCGGCGCAGATCGGCTGGTTCAGCGCCTCGGAGAAGGTCATCGCGGCTTTGGAGGTGCTGCCCATGCTGGTCACCGCGGCCAGCTACCCGGTGCTCTCCGACCTGCACAAGAACGACCCCGCCGGCTTCGCATCCGCCAAGGCCCGCCTGCTCAAGACGTTCCTCGGCATCGGCCTGCTGGCGGGGGCGGCCATCACGCTGTCAAGCGGGCCGATGATCCGCATCCTCTACGGCGCATCTTACGCCGGCGCCCGCCCGGCATTGTGCCTTCTGGCCTTCGGGCTGACGGCGGCGTTCCCGAACTGCATGCTGCTCAATATCCTGGTGGCTTCCGGCCGCTCCGCGGACGGCGCGCGCGCCGCCTTGATCGCCTGCGGCGCGAACATCCTGCTGACTTTGGTGCTGATCCCGGCCTGGGGCATCAACGGCTCGGCCTTGGCCTCGACCTTGGCGCAGGTGGTCCTGTTCGCCGCGGGCTATGCCTTCGCGGCCAAAGCCCGGACCCGGCCCGCCGCGGTGGGCACCCCCGCATAACCCCGCGGTTCTCCAAGCCGGTTTTTCGCGGGACTCCGCATGGGACAGTTTGAAAGGCGATTTTATGCTATATTGATATTTGATTACTAATCGCTCAATATACAAGGTAGAGTCATGCACATCAGACGAAGCGCTCTTCTACAGGATCTTCACCGCAGCGTGAAGGATCATCCGGTCACGGCCATTCTGGGGCCCCGCCAGTGCGGCAAGACCACGCTGGCTCGCGAATTGAACCGTCAGATCAAGGGGGCGTTCTTCGACCTCGAGAACCGTCAGGACCTAGCCCGCTTGCAGGACCCGATCCGTGTCTTGGGAGACCTCAGAGGCCTGATCATCTTGGACGAGGTCCAGAAGCAGCCTGGCCTCTTGGAGACCTTGCGGGTCTTGGCTGACCGCCGGCCGCGGCGGGCGTCCTTCCTTATCCTCGGGAGCGCTTCGCCCGATCTTCTCCGGCATTCTTCGGAGTCCCTGGCCGGGCGGGTCCACTTCGTCGACATGGGGGGATTCGACTTGGCCGAAGCGCCCCATATCGACCGGCTCTGGCTGCGGGGGGGCTTCCCGCCCTCCTACCTGGCCGCAAGCCTCGCCAAGAGCTTCGCTTGGCGGGAGGACTTCCTGCAGACTTTCCTGGAGCGCGATATCCCGCAGTGGGGCATCCGCGTGCCGGCTGCTACGCTCAGGCGCTTCTGGGGGATGCTCGCCCACTACCACGGACAGACCTGGAACGCTTCCGAGATTGCATCCTCGTTGGGGACGGCCCATACCACCACGCAGCATTACCTCGAAATCCTGACCGGCGCCTTCATGGTCAGGCAGTTGCCGCCTTGGCACGAGAACCTGGGCAAGCGACTGGTCAAAGCGCCCAAGGTGTATATCCGGGATTCGGGGCTCTTCCATTCACTCATGAGCCTCGAAACCAAGGAAAGTCTTTACGCTCACCCGAAATTCGGGGCATCCTGGGAAGGCTTTGCCCTGGAGCAGCTGGTCCGGCGAGTCCCTGACCGGCATGCCTATTTCTGGGGGACCCACGCCGGAGCGGAATTGGACCTGCTGCTCATCCGCGACGGTAAACGCTGGGGGTTTGAATTCAAAGTGAGCGAGGCGCCGAGCCTCACGAAATCGATGCGCATCTCCTTGAAGGATCTGAACCTCCAGCGTCTCTGGGCGGTCTATCCTGGGGCACACCGGTTTCCGATGGCTGATCGTATCGAGGCGATCCCTCTAGCTCAGGCCCTGCAGCTAGACGTGGTGAAGATGAATCATTAGCGATGCGGCTCTCCATCATCATCGTCCACCACAACGCGCATGCCTATTTGAGGTCATGCCTGCGTTCCGTCCAAAAGGCCGGGGCGGGGCTTTCCGTGGAGACCATCGTGGTCGACAACGCCTCGCAGGACATGGCCGCGCTGACGCAAGAACACCCGCAGGCGCTTTGGGTTTTGAACAAGGACAACGTGGGCTGGGGAGCCGCGATCAACCAAGGCGCGGCGAAAAGCCGTGGCGACCTCCTGGTCTTCCTGAATCCGGACGCCGAGCTTTTGCCGGATTCTCTGAAGGAACTGCATGCCTTCTGCTCGGGGAAGACGGCGGAGCGACTGGGACCGGTCGGAGGCAAGCTCCTGTTTTCAGACGGCAGGCTCCAGCCCTCCTGCGGCCCTTTCCCACGCCTGCTCAGAATGCTTTGGCGCCGTCTATTGCCGCCGGCAAAGAGGAAATACCACCTCCGCCAGCCTGATAGCGCCAGCCCGGTGGATTGGGTCACAGGCGCCTTCATGGCCGTCCGGCGATCTGTTTTCGAGGAATTGGGAGGCTTCGACAGCGGCTTTTTCCTTTATTATGAGGACGTGGACTTATGCATCCGGGCCGGGCAAAATGGCTATCCCGCCTATTTTCTCCCAGGGGCTGTCGCCTATCATCACCATCCCCATGCCGTGCGCGCCAAGCCGGATCCGCGACTCAGGCGCATCATCCAGGATTCAAGGTCGCGCTACTTTGAGAAGCACCGTCCGGCCTGGGAGCAGTGGGGCCTGAAACAACTACAACGCTTGGAGAACGATTGATAAGGCCTTTCCATAGGATGTGAGCCTTGGGAGCCATCAAGAGTTAAGCGCCATGTCACGACTTCTCTTTGTCTACTCACAAGACCAGATATATTCATCACAGCATCCGATCGAGTTCTTTGAATACGTGCCACTCGGGATCTCTTACATCAGCGCGCTCCTCAGGCAGCACGGTTGCGCCACCGACCTGGCCGTACTCTCCCCCTCAGCTCCCAGAAAGAGCCGGAACATTCTTGAGCGCAAGATTGCAGCCTTTGGCCCGGACATAATTGGATACTCTGCCGTCAGTACCCAGTTTCCCTTCCTCTCATCGGTCGCTGCTGAAGTCCATGCCCGGCGCCCGACGCTGTTTCAGATCATAGGCGGAGTTCACGCCACACTCGCGCCGGAAGAGGCTATCAAAGGGCCCTTCGACGCTCTCTGCGTCGGCGAGGGCGAACTCCCCCTCCTCGAATTGACGAAAACCCTGGCAGCAAAGTCCCCGCTAGCGCCCATTCCGAACCTCTGGATCAAGCACAATGGCGGCATCCTCGAATCTGCACCTCGGCCATTTCTGGACGATCTGGATAGCCTGCCATTCCCGGATCGAAGCATCTGGACCCAATGGATTCATGTCCCGACCTCGCCGCGGTGGTCCATCCTCCTCGGCCGCGGTTGTCCTTTCGAATGCACGTACTGCAGCAATCACGCCTTGAAACGCCTGGCGCCCGGCCCCTACGTTCGATTCCGCTCACCAGAGAATATCCTGCGCGAGCTCGATGCGCTGACTGCTCAGTATCCGGCAATGCGGGAATTCTATCTGGAAGTCGAGACCATAGGACTGCGCAAGGACTGGGCGCTGGCGCTCTGCGCAGCATTGGCGGATTCCAACGCGAAACGGCCCGCCCCCTTGGCGTTCTCGGCGAATCTCCGGATATCCCCCGGCTGCGATTTCGTGGGACTCTTCGCCGCCATGAGGAAAGCCAACTTCACTCAGGTGAACATCGGCCTGGAATCCGGCAGCGAGCGTGTCCGCCGCCAGATCCTGCACCGCATCTACTCGAACCAAGACGTGCTAAGAACCGTCGCGCAAGCGCGCGATGCCGGCCTGCGGATATCCCTGTTCAACATGGTCGGATTGCCTGGGGAGACACCAGCCGACTTCCAGGAGACAGTGGCGGTCAACCGCGCTTGCCGCCCCGACAACCACAGCACGTCGATCTTCTACCCTTATCCGGGGACTCGCCTGCATGAGCTTTGCGCTGAGCGCGGACTCCTGCCGCCCGCGGGCCTGCGTGGCGACGTAGAGCGCTGCGCCCCGTGTCTGCAGTTGCCGGAATTCCCCCCGCGCGAGGTCCGCCGGGCCTTTGTCTGGTTCGATTATCATGTCTACAAGGGGATCCGGCCGATGCACCGCATCCTACCGCGGGTCGCCGGCGCATGGCTGCGTGCCCATCCAAGGCTCATGAGCCTAGCCCGTCGCATCGTGCGCAATACGACCGTTGCCCGCGCGATCCGATTGGTGCCGCGATTGCGCAGCTATTTCTAGGGGCCGTTACCTTTTGGCGAGGTAATCCGAGACCATGGATTCTATTCCTTGGTCCAAAGTCTTAGGGGGCGCCCAGCCCATCGTCTTGCGGAACTTCTTGCTATCGACGAGCAGGGAATCGGAGAGTCGCTTCAATGCTCGCCCGAGGTGAGGAAAGATCGCCCCGGCCAGGCTTAGGCACGGTCTTGGGACCATCCACAGGTTCGCCTGCTTCCCCATCGCGCGCGCGATCTTCCGAATGAGGTCCGGGGTGGAAACATCCATGCCGTCGCTGATGACAAACGTCTGATTGGCCACTGCGGGCGCCGTAGCGCAAAGCGTCAAAGCTGCGACAAGGTTTTCCATCCCGATGAAGCTGCGCGAGTTGCGGATGGCGCCCAAAGGCAGTATGCGTCCACTCTGAACCGCATCCAGAAGTCTTTGCATATTACCCTTGACCGGCCCCGGACCATACACCAGCGGCGGGCGCAGGACGACTGCTTCCATGCCCGTGTTTCGGCAGGTATACCGTAGAGCCTGTTCCGCCTCCCATTTGCTCAATGCGTAAGGCTCGGCCGGCCGCGGCGGAGATCCCTCATCGAATGGGACCGAGTCGGGAGTGGAGAGTCCGCAGATGCCGATAGTGCTCAGAAACACAAAGCGTTTCACGCCGGCCTGAACCGCGGCCTTGGCGAGGGTTTGAGTGCCCATGACGTTGACCCGGCGGAATTCCAGCAACGGATCCAGAACTGTCTCGCGGAGCACATGGGCTCGTGCGGCGAGATGGATGACCACATCGACGTCCCGCAAAGCGGCATGCCAATCAGTCTGGGGACCGATATCAGAGACTTCAATCAATTCCTCTGGCGCCGCTCCTCCCCGCCCGGGCGTCGCCAGATTGCGAACAGTTCCGCGCACGACATGGCCGCCCGCCGAAAGGGCGCAGCACAGATTGTGCCCGACAAAGCCATTGGCGCCGGTGATCAGGGCACGTTGCATGGGATCATTAGGAGCCCCGACCCGACTCGCAAGACGATGCTCGTATGATTGCTAAACCGTTGAAAGCATATTGGGGCAACACAGTGATTAATATATTACTCTATATGGAGTTTTCAGATGTCCGCCAAGGAGCATGATCCGCATGCGCGCACCTCTCTTCTCGGTCGTCATCCCAGCCTACAACGCAGCCGCTTTCATTGAGAAGACCCTCGACTCTGTCCGGGCCCAGACCCTGCAGGACTATGAGATCATAGTCGTGGACGATGGCTCCCGCGACGACACGAAGGGGGTCGTCGACCGCTGGCTCGCCCGCCATAGCCAACCCGGCCGCTGTATCAGGCAGGAGAACAAGAAGATCGCCGGCGCCCGCAACACGGGGATCCGCGCCGCTGCCGCTGATCACATCGCCCTCCTCGACCACGACGACCTCTGGTACCCGGAGAAGTTGGCGGCCGTGGCCGCGGCTTTTCGAGCGGACCCCGATACCGTCCTCGTATGCCACGACATGAACATCGTCCAGGACGGCCGCCGCCCAAGAACGGCGCGCATGGGTCCGGCGGCGCCGCGGATGTATGAGCGGCTGCTTTTTGAGGGCAACGCCCTGGCCCCTTCGACTTCCGTTTTCCGCAAGGACAAAGCCCTGGAGATCGGGGGCTTCCGCGAAAACCCGGAATTCGACACCTCGGAAGACTATGATTTCTGGATGCGCCTATCCCGCATCGGCAGTTTTCACTTCATCGACCAGGTCCTCACCGAATACCATGAGGTCGAGAACTCCGCCTCGAGCCGCGTAGAATACCACCTCGGCAACGCCGAGGCTGTCCTTCGTGACCATTTCGCCTCCTATTTCCGAGGAGACCCTGGAATCAGAGGCCGCTTTCTCATGCGGCGCCGCATGGCCACACTGTACCGGGCCTGGGTCGTCGCGCTGGGCGCGGCCGGAGCCTCGCGGGAGAAACAGCGGGAATATGTGCGCAGGATGATCGTGACATATCCTTTTTCCCCGAGGAATCTGGCGCGCCTCTGCCTCTGGCTCATCGGCCGCTGATCACGCTAGGGGCCGCGGCTCGCCGGGGATCTAGAGTGGTCTCTTCTTGGTCGCGGCGACGGCCGAGAGCTTGTTGTCCAGCTCCTGCAGAGCCAACAGGATCACCACGAGCCGGCGGTCATGGGCGAAAGATATCCTGTCGAAGAGGCGCAGGACCAATCGTCGGACCCGGGTCCCGAGGTCGCGCCAGGGAGGGCCAGGCGGCGGCAACAGGGGCTTCTGGGTGGAACGGACCATGGCGGACCAGCGCTGCAGGTGCGCCGCGAGGGACCGGTCCAGAACGAACTGGTCGAGGGCGCCCCGGTCAGGCGCCAGCTCCTTCCAGGCGGGTCCGGCGGCCTCTTGGGCGCACAGGAAGCTCTCCGCGGCCCGGCCGACCTCTCCCGGCTCTCCTCCGAGGCGAGTCCGGAGCTCCAGGATCTCGCGCGCCAGCTCCAGCGTCTTGAGTTCGCTGCGGAAAGACTCTTCCAACAGGCCCAACGCGGCCCCCTCGTCGCCTAGGGCGCGGTGATACCGGCCTAGGAGCAGGTTCCGGTTGAGGGTCTTGGTGATCCCGAACAGGTTGGCGTAGCCCAGAGCCTCCGCCTCGGCGCAGAAGGCCTCGAACTTGCGCAGCCGGTCGGGGAAGGTGTTGCGGCCGTCTTTGGACGACCAGAACAGCTCTCCCAGAGAGACGTCCACGCCGAAGCGGTCCGGGTCGGCCATGACCGCGCTGCCCTCGGGGAAATAGCAGAAGTTGAGTGCCGGGTTTATGAGCAGGCGCCGGCGGTGCCGGCGCAGCTTCCGGATGAAGGACAGCTGCTCCTGGAAGTCGGCTTCGGTCTCTCCGGGCAGACCGAACATCATGTTGAGGCCGACCGTGATACCGGCTTTGGCTCCGCTGACCACCACAGCCTCGAAATCAGCGTCGAGGCAGGCATTTTTTCCCACGCTGCGCAGGAGCGTCTTGGCCGGAGTCTCCAGGCCGTAGCCGATGAGGGAGCAGCCGGCGCGCTTGAGCTTGCGATGGAGACGGTCATCCATCTCGCGGCGGATGACCGCGTTTTCAAGGTCGAATCCCACCTTCAGGCCGCTGGCTATGAGCAGGTCGCAGAAGGATTCCAGCTCCCGGATGTTGCCGTTGGAGACCGAATCGTGTATCCGGAAGAATTCAGTGCGCGGGTGGAGCTGGAGTTGGTGACGGATCTCGGCCAGCACTCGCGCGCCGGTGCGGCAGCGGAATTTCGGGAAGAACTGATTCTCGGTGCAGTAGCAGCAGTGGTTGATGCAGCCGCGTGAGAAGTAAGTGGGCAGGACGTTGTGGCCCGCGTAGAGGTCCAGCTCGAAGTCGGAGAAGTCGGGGAAGGGCAGGGAATCCAGCGGGCTGATGAGCTCCCGGGACGGGCCGGCCACGGGTTTGCCGTCCTCTCCCCGCTGAGCCACGCCGGCGATTGGGCGGGGCTCGCCGGCATCGGCCGCGAGCCATTCGGTCAGCGCGGCCTCGCCTTCGCCGAAGACCACCGCATCCGCCAGTCCCTCGCGCAGGAGTTCCCTCCAAGCCCGCGTGTAAGGCGCCACCTGGGGACCGCCGAAGACCAATCTGATCTCGGGAGCGACCTGCCGGAATTTGGCGGCCAGCAGACGGGCGGCCAGCAATGAAGAGCAGTGCGTCGATAGTCCTACGGCCCGGGGGTTCTGGGCGAGTATCGACTGCACGGAGGCGAGCAGCTCGTCCGCGTAATAGGCGAACATCCCTTCCATGAAGGAGGGGCTTTCCCAGGAGTTGTAGCCGTTGGCCGGAGCCCAGGTATCCGAGTAGGAGCTGCCGCGAAGGTTGTAGAGGATGATATTGAGGTCGAAGGTCCGGGCGCGCAGGCCCTGCCCTGTCAGATAGCTCTTGAGTTGGGCCAGGCCCAGGGGCGGATTCTGATTGGCCCAGCCGGGGGGCTGCACGAGGGCGATGTCGAGTCCGGGCTGATTCACTGCGCACCTCCGCGGCGGAGCTTCAAGGCCAGGCGCAGGGGCAGGCGCAGGGCCCAGAGCAGCAGGGCCGACGGGAAGCCCGGGACCCGGAGCAACGGCGCCGCGACGCCTTTGCGGGCGGTGGCGCGCAGGACGCGGACCCCGACCCGCGGCAGCAGTTCGAGCTGCAGGTCCACGAGGGTCAGGCCGTGGCGCGCCAGGAGCCCAGCCAGCGAACGACGGCTGAAGAAGACGTGATGGGTCAGGTCCACGGGCAGGTTGCTGCCCCTGTGGCGACGGAAGAAATACCAATCGAAGCAGGCCTCCATGTCATCAGGTATCTCGATGAAGAGGAAGCCCCCGTCGGCGACGAGCCGGGCGCAGTCGGCCACCACGGCGTTGGGATCCAGGCAGTGCTCCAGGACGTTGCAGAGGATGACCAGGTCGGCCTGGTCCCCGTCCGGGACCTGATGCGCGTAGCGCCGCTCTTTGATGATGGCGGGGTGACGGACCGGAGCCGCGATGGGGTCGTAGACTCGGCACGCCCGCCCGGCCGCGGCCAGTTCCACGAGGCGGAACCCATCGCGGCCGCCGATGTCGAAGACCTGGCGGATGGGACGGCCCCAGCGGGTCTCGAGACCCTGCGTGTAATCCGCCAGGTGTCGCGCGCATGCGGACAGGAACTCCTCGTCAGCGTAGACGAGTTCCGGGGAGTCCTTGAAGCGGCTTTCCAGAGCGTGGTAGGACTCATCATAGATGCGGCCGAGCTCGGCCTCGTCGAAGAAAAGGGCGCGGTAACCGGCGTGGCAGCCGCGGCAGAGCGCCAGGACTTCTTTCGGCCTCTCTTGGCGACCGATCTTGAGGAGGTATTCCTCATAGGAGGCCTTCATGAGGCCCGCGGCGCGGGCGAGGGCTACGGATTGCCGGATCTCCAGCAGCGGCGTTTCCGCGCAGACCGGACAGCGGGAGGAGTATCTCATGCCGCGGGAGGGCCTCCCGGCGCGGTCTTGCGCAGACAGGCGAGATAGTCGCTATGGCGCACCAGAGCGGTCCCCGCTCCGGTGAGGAAGCAGAACAAAGGGTAAAGGGCTCGCCCTGCCATGCTTATAGCCTTGCGCAGGACCTTGCGCGGCGCGGAATCGTGGTTCCACCGGCTGAGCAGGATATCATACTCGTGGCCGGCGCTGTCGCAAAGCAGGTCCGGCAGGCGCCAAGAGCGGGAGCAATAGCGGGCCCACGCCATCTCGAATCCCCAGCGTCCAGCCAGGCGCGCCAGGAGCAGAGGGTCGATCCAGCAGGTATGCTCCGGGTTCACCAAGAAGGAGCGCTTCCAGGCTACGTAATGGAATTCGCCCGCGAAGAAGGGGTTGGGGGTGGAGATGAGCAGGATGCCGCCGTCCGCCAGAAGGCGGTGGCAGTTAGCGAAGAAAGCTTCCAAGTTCCCCAGGTGCTCGACGAGGTCCCCGGCCACGACGACGTCGAAGACCTCCGTGATGGGGAGGGGGCGGGTGACGTCCCCGCAGATCATGTCATAGCCTTGCGCCCGCAGTTTCTCCACTTCACCGGCCAGATAGTCCACTCCCAGGACGCGCGCGGCCACGTCGCGGATCCGCCGGTGCAGCCAGAGAGGGTCCGAGACTGAGCAGCTCGCGTCGTGGCGCACGCAGCCCAGATCCAGGACTCGGCGCCCGCGGCAGAGCTGGGCGATGGCGTCCTCCCTATCAACGGGCCGGCTGCGGCGCATAGCCTGGGAGAAGGCGAAGCGGTCCTTGCAGGGAAGAGCCTCGGCCGGTCCGTCGCCACGGCCCAAGTCGACGCTCTCCTTACCCATGGCGTGCTGCCGCGGGCTTAGCCGAGAAACCATAGCGCTCGGCATGGGCTCTGTAGTGCTTGACGGTCCGGGCGATGCCTTCCTCGATGGGGACCAGGGGTTCCCAGGAGAGCTCCCGGCGTATCTTGCCGATGTTGGTGACGTAGTCGCCTGTCTCGACGAAATAACGGTCCTTCGGCCACGGAACGAACTGAACTTCCCCCTGCCCGACCGCGCGGACCACCAGTTCGGCCATGTCCTTGAAGGCGAGCCCTTTCCCCGAGCCGAGGTTGAAGACGTCGAAATGGATGTCCTTGGCTGCCGCGCCCACGAGCATGGCCCTGGCCAAGTCCTCCACGTAGATATAGTCCCTTTGCTGAAGGCCTTCACCGTAGACGGTGAGGGGTCGGCCTTCCAGGGCCAGACGGATGAACCAGTTGAGTATCCCGTATTTGCCGTGCTTCATCTGCTGGCGGGGGCCGTAAGGATTGGCTATCCGGAAGATGACGGCGTCTAGGCCATGTGCCCGCTGATAGAAATGATAGTACTTTTCTCCGTTGAGCTTATGCACCCCGTAGATGCTCAGGCAGTTGTACGGGTGGTTCTCGTCGACGGGATTGTACTCGATGTCTCCATAGACGAAGCGTGAGCTGGGAAAGATCAGTCGCGCCTTGGGGTTGTGCAGGCGGCAGGCTTCGAGCACCGTAAGATGCCCCCGGCAATTGACGTCCAGATCATAAAAGGGATCGACGTTGCTGTCGACATAGCTCACCTGGGCGGCCAGATTGAAGATGATGTCCTTGCCCTTGACTGCCTCGGACATCAGGGGCAGTTCGCGGATATCCCCATATACGAGGCGCACACGATCCTGGATGCCCTCCAGGTTGAAAGGGTTCGCCCCGAACAGGGGGGACATGGTATCGAGGATCGTCACCTGCGCGCCGGCCTCCACCGCATAGTGCGCGATCGTGCTGCCTATCATCCCGGTCCCGCCGGTGATGAGGATGTTGGCTCCCGCCAAGGCGCGTAAGTCATTTTTGGGCATGAGTCCCTCCGATTCCCGGCTCTTCCGTCAGGACTGCTTGGTACAATTCCTGATAACGTCGGGCGGCGAACTCGGCCCGGAAATGCTGCTCGAAACGCTCTTTCCCCGCTCGTCCCATGGCTTGGCTGCGGTCGGGGGATGAGAGCAAAGACGCGATGGCGGACGCCAGGCTCTGAGGATCTCCGGGCGGCACCAGCAGGCCGGTTCGTCCGTCCTCGACCTCCTCGACGATGCCTGCCACGGCCGACGCGACTACCGGTTTGCCCATTGCCATGGCATCCAGGACGATCAAGGGCATGTCTTCATGGCTGAGCGACGGCAGGACGAGCAGGTCGGCGGCATTGAGGATATGATCGGCGTCGTTCCGATACCCCAGGAATAGGAAATTGGCGCTCAAGCCGCACCTACGCGCCAGGGATTCGATGGCGCCCCGTTCCGGACCGTCCCCAATGAGGATGAGGCGCCACTCCGGCGGGAGCCTCCCGGCCTTTGCCAAGAGGTCGGCGGCCTCCACCAAGACGCGATGGCCCTTGCGCGGCTCGAAGAAGGCGGTCATGACCAGGACTGTCTGTCCGGGCGAGAGTCCAAGTTCCCGGCGGACCTCGGCGGTGGGTCTAAGCCCCTCCGGCCGGCGGATGCCGTTGGAAATGGTCAGGGTTCGGTCGGCCGGGAAGCCTCGGTGCACGAGTGCCTGCTTGGCAGCTTGCGAGGCCGTGACAAAGCGGCGGCAGGAACGCATGATGAGCCGGTCGACCCAGAGTTCCGGCCATTCCCAAGGCAGCCGCAAGGGGCGGGTGATGTTGTTGACCGTGAGGACGACGGCAGGGACGCGGGCCCAGGCGGCGGCGATAGCAGCCGCTCGGCAGCTCAGCGCCCCGGGGTATCCCCCGTTGTTGATGTGTACGAGGCGAGGCTTGCCGCGCGCGAACAGCTGGTAAAGCCGGAGGGTCTCCCAAGAGAGCAGAGGCCAATCGAGAAGACGGTAAAGGAGCTTGAAAAAAAGCCGGGCCGGCGCGAGAGGGAACGCTCGGTTCGCCGCCGCGAACCAGGCATCCCGATCCGGGAAGCGCACCGGCGTTTTGGCGAGGGGGACGCGCAACCGCCGCGCCAAGCCGCAGTCGAAGCGCTGGCTGCTGCGATAGATCAGCCGGCAATCAAATTCCTCCCGCAGATGCCCCTCTTGCAGGAAGTCGACCAGGAAGATATCGGCGCCCCCGAAGACCTGGCAGTCAGTGTAGAGCCAGAGCGTCGGTTTGACGGCGCGGTCAGGCATCGCTTCCCCTGCTTTCGTAGGCGAAGTTGAGCGGGCTCATGTCTTCACGCTCATGGATGCTCGCATCTGCCGCAGGCCATCATCGACGGCGAGCGGGGCAACCCCAAGCTCGCGTTCCATGCGCTGTGTCACAAAAGCCGTGTTCGGCGGCCGGGGCGCGATGTCCGGGAAAAAAGAGCTGTCCACCGGTCTAATGAGCGAGGCGTCGAGGCTGAAAGCCTTTGCGATCTTCCGGGCGAAATCGTAGCGGCTCACTGTGTCCTTGCCGGCCAGATGGAAGATGCCTCCCGGCCGATTGTTTATCACGGCCCAGAGGGCCCGGCCACACTGCCGGTTGTACAGCGGGTTCTCGTAGACATCGGTCACGATATGCACCGCTTCCCCGCGCATGAGCTTGTCGAATATCCAGGTCACGGTGTTGGGCCGGCTCACGATATGGTTCCAGCCGTACATGAGGATGGGGCGCACGATGCAGTAGTCGGTCAGGGTCTCGCGGACCAAGCGCTCGCATTCGACCTTGAGCAGGCCGTACTTGTTGACCGGGGAGACGGGGTCGGACTCCTTGTATGGAGGATTCTTGCCGTCGAAGACCGCGTTGGTGGAGACGTAAGCCAGATAGGTCCCGGATTTACGGCAGGCCGAAGTCACGTTGAGGGTGCCGACGATGTTGGATTCGAGGCTCTCCGCGTAGTGCTTCTCCACATAATCCACGCTGGCGATGCCGGCCGCGTGGATGACCGCGTCGAAACAGTGCTTGACGAAGAGCCGGTCCACGGCGCGCTTGTCGCGGATGTCGAGTACCAGGCACTTTGCGTGCGAGTCCTTGACCTCGTAGGCGCGCTGGTGCAGGCTCAGGATCCGCCACCCCGCAGGCATGGTTTCCTCCATGCCTTTGCCCAGGAGTCCGGTACCCCCGGTGATAAGGATAGTCTTCTTTTGGCTCATGGGTTTGCGGCCGCGCCATAGGGGCACGGCCCCCTAAATATGATGTTTAAGTATTGAACAAGATACAAGTTCTTGGTCCAAAAGTGTGACGTTTCGCAGCGATTCAAAATTCCCGCCACCAGAATGAAAGAAATTGCCTTTAAGGAAGGTCAGAATCATATAATATCCGCATGTTGAACGATTATCCTCGCAGCAAGAAGCACGGCTTGACCAAACCCATCTCGCTCTCCCCCGGCGATTTTGCCTGCCTGCGCGGCCGCACCGTCCTAGTCACCGGAGGCACCGGCTCTTTCGGGAAGCGGTTCGTGGAGACCGCGCTCCGGCATAGCCGCTTGCGCAAGCTCATCGTCTTTAGCCGCGATGAGCTCAAGCAGTCCGAGATGGCGGCCCGCTTCACGGACAAACGGCTGCGCTTCTTCATAGGGGACGTCAGGGACCTCCAGCGCCTGCAGCGCGCCTTCCACGGCGTGGATTTCGTGGTGCATGCCGCAGCCCTCAAGCAGGTCCCCACCCTGGAATATAATCCGTTTGAAGCGGTTCTCACCAACATCGTGGGGTCTGAAAACATCATCAACGCGGCCATCGACCAGAAAGTGCGCCGGGTCGTTGCCCTATCCACCGACAAAGCGGCTAACCCCGTCAACCTCTACGGCGCCACCAAGCTCTGCTCCGAGAAGCTCTTCATATCCGGCAACTCCTATGCCGGATCCACGGGGACCCTCTTTTCAGTGGTCCGCTACGGCAACGTGGTGGGCAGCCGCGGCAGCGTCGTCCCGCTGTTTCTCTCGCTGCGCCGGCAAGGAGTCCTGCCCGTCACGGACGCGCGCATGACCCGCTTCTGGATCACGCTGGACCAAGGGATACACCTCGTGCTCCGGGCGCTGGCCCGCATGCATGGCGGCGAGGTCTTCGTGCCGAAGATCCCCAGCATGCGCATCATGGACCTCGCCAAGGCCATCGCCCCGGAGTGCCGTACGCGCGTGGTCGGAGTGCGCCCCGGCGAGAAGATCCACGAGATACTGATTACCGAAGACGAGGCCGCCCGCTCCCTTGACCTGGGTGACATATTCGTGGTAAAACCCAACTTCCATTGGTGGGGTCCGGACAACTGGCGGGAAGGCACTGCCGTGCCGGCGGGCTTCCGCTACACCAGCGACGCCAACGACCGATGGCTGACCCCGCCGGAGATCCGCGCCCTGACCCTCCCTGCGGATGGGGACCGCGAACCCGCCCCCGCATAAGCATCCGCATCCAGATCATCGACGGTATTTCTTCCATCCAGTCGGCCGCCTCTCAAGATCCAGGGGCATCGGCTGCCTTTTCCAATACTTTTCGACTATCTCCAAGTATGAATCCTAGTAATACATAAAACGCGATCCCGAAGGGAAGGTATCTTATGGATTCATTGAACAGACCATAGGCGAGGGTCGCTATCAAGCCTATCGCGATAATCGTGCGCATTCTTCCGGAGATTGTGAGAGGATCCGATTTCGCGGCTACATAAAATGGCGCGAAGATCTGGAATGCGAATAGCAGCAACCCGACAAACCCTCTGCGAACAAAAACATCAAAATACTCGCTATGTGCAGACATGTTGGCGTATGTCACTCCGTCGACAATGAGCGGTCTCATGGTGTGGCCGATGCCGACCTCACCCTGTCCGAATATTGGGACCAACCAGTCGTTCTTGGACATGGCATAGATTTCATTGTAGATGGCCAACCTTACATTGGCCGAATGGTCTCGGCGAATCCCAGCTTGGTCTCCGCGGATTGCAGAACTGACTATTCCTGTCACTCTTCCCGGATTAATAACAAATAACCCGCAATATTTCGCCATTGATAAAAAAAGCCCGCCAATCAAATAAAAAGATAGGACCTGCAAACGTATTTTTTTACTCTTTTCGAAATATAGTAATAAAACAAGAAATACCATTAAACAGAGATATGCCGAGCGCGTCGTGGAGAGGATGAGAAGACAAATCGATATCAGCCCAAGAGCGTTCGCTGCCAATACGCGCGCTCGGCTCTGCCGCGGCTCCATAAAACAAATAGCGATGACGGCCGTGGCGAATATGAGCAATGAATTTCGCTGGGTTATTGCCACTCTTATGTTATCGTGGAATACTTCCGATACTCCCCGCAGCTCCGAGAACATGTAGAGCCATGAGCCCATGAAGAAGCCATTCATGAAGAATATGGAGGTTTCCTGATTCTCCGAAGATGCGCGGCCGATAAAGTATGAAACCAGGAAAAAGAGCGTCACGGCTACAGAGACGACGCGATCGTGGGTAAAGCCGGAACCCAGAATCTCGTGGATGATGGCATTCAACAAGCAATAGCCGAAATACACAATGATCACATAGTCGAATCTATTTAGTTTCAACCGAAGCCGGGATAAGAGGAAAACCAACAGAATGGGATAAAAAACAACCGGAAGCACCGGAAAATACGAATTCTGGAACCCAATGTATATTGGGATCAGTGGGATAAGGCCAGAAATGAACGCTGAAATCAATGGCAGGATACTTGTGCTCGACTCTTGGAGCAGAATGTTTTACAGGGCAATGGGTTCAAAACACCGAAAGCGGTCTTGGACTAGTAGCTATGTTCTCAAGCTTGACTCTATCAACGATCTCGGTATTCTCGCGGAAGTTCGGCTCCATGCCAGTCAGGTCCCTGTAGGTCATGGAATCCATCGTTTCACTGCCGCCATCCAACGTAACAGTGACAAGATCGATGTTCCGCTTGGCATAATTTATGAACTCCCGGCAAAAGTATTTGTTTCTGTCATCAATGGCACCCACCCCTTTTTCATAAAAATGCCCCCCTTTTGACGGGGAATGGGTGTAGTCCTGGCCCACAAGATAGGCCTTCTTGAACCCCAGATAGATCGCCAAAGAGATCTGGAATGTGAATGAGCCCCGATGCGAGTCTTCACGATCCCTGAATGGGTTCTTCTCTTCAAAGGGAGGCTTATAGAAACGGCTGACGAAAATGGCGTTCGAAAAGCGAGCCACTGGATAATTTGAAAAATTAATGAAAAAAGTCTTTCTAGGATTCTGAATGATGAACTTGCGATATTCGATGGGAAGAATATGCCTGACGATCCGCCGCTTACCGTCTTCCATCCGATAGGGGCAGACCGGCCAAAACCAGAAAGGCTCGACGAGGGCGCAATACGGGGAATTAAGCGCACTGATCTCCTTATGATAGATCACAAAACTCCCCACGATCGAGGGCCGATCGGCGAACTGGCGCAGATCCATCCACTTCAAAGAAACGCCATCGCCAAAAATATAGCACTCCTGCCCCGCATGCCTCTGATAAAGCCCATCAAGTTTGGAGAGCTGCCCATGCATGACGCGAGTGAGCAGTTTCTTAAATAAGTCCATCTATTTGTTTCCCTTAAGTTGGCCGGGGCATCATGCTTCCGAACTCTTTAAGTCCTTGGCGCCGAATCCGCTCTTCAAGAAATGCTCATAAGAGCCTTGCGCGATGATCCGCCCACGCTCCAACTGGAAAATCGTATCGCAATTCTGCAGGGTGGAGAACCGGTGCGCGATGATCAGGACAGTCAGGTCTTTGTTGAGATTCTCTATGGCATCAATCACCGCCTTCTCGGTGACGCTGTCCAGAGCGCTGGTGGCTTCGTCGAAAATCAGCACGGTCGCCTGCTTGTACAGCGCCCTGGCGATGCCGATGCGCTGACGCTGCCCGCCGCTGAGGCGGATGCCGCGTTCGCCTACCAATGCGTCATATCCCCCGGGCCGGCCTTCGATGAATGCCGAGATCTGCGCTTGAGCGGCGGCATCCCTGACGCGAGCCTTATCCACTTCTTGCGGCGGCACGCCGAAGGCTATGTTCTCGGCGATGCTGGTGTCAGCCAGGAAGATGCTTTGCGGCACGTGGGCGATGGCGCTCTGCCAGGCCCGCCGGAGCTCTTCGCCTATCAGTTGCCCGTCTACCAAAATCCTCCCCTGCGTAGGCTCAAGCAAGGACATCAGCAAGTCCAGAGCAGTGCTCTTGCCGCTGCCGGTGCTGCCGACAAAGCCGACCCGCGCTCCTTTGCGTATAGTCAGATTGATTCCGTCCAGCACCCAAGGGCCGTCTTCGCCATAACGGAAGCGCACATTATCGAAACTGATGGCTTCATGGAAGTCCAGCGGCGCAGGCGCCGGCAAATACGCGTCTTTCGGCAGCGGCTGATCGAGCAGATCAAGCACATCGCTCATTGAAGAATGGGCCCCGGCGACTGCAGACCAATTGCCGTACAACTGCTGCAATAGCGGGAGCAGGCGCTGCGCCCCAAGCGCCATCGCCGCCATCACCGGCAGGGCTCCCCCCATCCCCCCCGGCCTGCGGCTCAAGACATAGGACAAGACAGATATCAGCACCATGCCCAAAGCTTCTATGGCGTAGCGGGGGAATTGATTCATGTAGACATTCTCGCCGGTGGCCCGCTGCAGCTGTTGGATGGCTTTCCGGTAGACATCACAGTAAACTGCCTGGGCGCCGTCCAGAAGCACATCACGAATAGCGCCAAGCCCTTCCTGCAATGCTTTGACCACCTGCGTCTGTTCTTGCGCGATGCACCGGCTGTTGCGCGCCAGCCGGTGGCGTATCTGCCAGGCGATGACGCCATACCCCGCGCCGAACATGACGACCGCCGCGGTAGCGATCAATGGGTCGATAGCGAACAATGTCAACAGGATTGCCGCGAACAGCACCCCTGAGGTGACTATGCTCACTAAAGACAGCAGCACGGACGTAGCGGTCGCGACCTTCTGCGTGATCCCGCTGATGATCTCGCTGCTGTTGCGGGCCACATGCACGCGATAGGGTTGATAAAGCGTCCGCCGGTAGACCTCGAGGCTGAGGTCCGCGCCGGTAGCGTTTGCCAGCCGGATACTCACCCATAACACCACCAGACGTAGTCCCGCGGCGAAGACAGCCGCCGCTGCGAATGCCACGGTCAGCGGCAGCACCAAGTCCGCCGCAGCAGTGATTCCCAACGCCTTGGCGGCGCCAGAGATCACAGGGGAGTTGAACACTTTTTCCGGCTGAGTGAGGATGCCTATGAATGGCAGCACCGCCCCGAGACTGACGACCTCGGCGAATGCGTCGGCTAAAGTCAAACCCAGCATCAGCAGGAACTGCGACCGCCGGCGACTGCTGATGTGTTCAAAAAGACGGACTAGCAACCCGGGGAGGCTTGTCGTGGGGACTTGATAATCCATCATCAGCTGCTACGCGCTCACGGTCGTTCTGACCGCTGTGAGCAACCCATGTACACCGCTCAGGGGCTCCGGACGCAGGGATACGTTGATGGCCACGATCTTCAGCATACCAGGCGAAAGTCGATAGGTAGACAATGGTACCTTATTTGAGTAGAATGTTCAATAAATGAACACAGGGGCGGCCCATCACCGGTGCGACCGCTCGCTGACCGCCAGATGAAGAACGCCCTGATACTGCACTCCGTGGCGGAGGCAGAATTCTGCCTCGAGAATGGCCTCATCAAGGAAGACCTTTTATTCACCACTCACCCGAGCGTGTCCATCCACCTCCAGGAACTCCATGGGATTGAGTGCCGGTGCCTGAGCCACTTCTTGACGGACTCGGATATCCGCAGCCAAGTCGAGCAGTGTTCGGATATGACCGATCGGATGTTGGTCTCTTTGGACGAGAAGGCGGCGCCCTTTCTGAATGGCAGGTTTGGATTACGGATGAGATACTTCATGCCGCTCTACTCCTTTCTCGGGAGATATCATCTCTTGAGTCAGACCTGCATCCGATTGGCGCTCGCAAGGATGGTCGAACAACATGGCGTGGGCACGATACGCTTCGGCAATCCCCGGCTCGATAGCTTCTTGAGGACGACCTGCGATTTGCAGGGCCTGATTGCCGGGCTGTTCCCGAGCATCGAGATCGAGGTCATAGACTATCCGGCCCAGGCCGGTTTCCCCGCCCATCTCCAGCGAGCCCTACGACTGCTCCGGAAGGCACGCCGCTGGGGGACCGTAAAAGAGGCTCTCGCGGCCCGCATGGAGATACTCCTTTGCTCCTGGAGATGCCGGCGCCCGGTCAAGGAAAGGAAGAACATACTCCTGTTCGAGCCGCTCTACCATCTAGGCTTCCTGCGCGAGTCCCTGAGCGGTTACAATCTGATTTACTATCGGGACGCCGAAAGCCCCTACCCCGAGGGACTGCGCGGGAGCATCCCCGAACCCAGGCTGGACTGGAACCCTGCTGAGCTGGAGGCGCTGTTGCCGAGGACCGCGGACCGGGAATTGGAGACCGCGGCGTTGTCCGCCATCCGGGAGGATTTCACGGGACGCATCGCGCAGTGTTTGAGAACCGTCCTGTTCCTCAAGGAAGTCAACGCCCGCTATCCGATTTCTCTCGGAATATGGGGGAATAGCATGGGCTTCCAAAAGTACCTGGTCTTCGAGTACCTTCGCTCCTCGGGGATCAAGGTGCTCGGAACCCAGCACGGGAACTGCTACGTCGACCAGATCTCTCCCTGGAATTTCGCATGTGATTTCGATAGATGCAGCCATTTCATCAGTTGGGGCTTCACAGAGGACGATCTCGCGCGGGCCTACCCGCGGGCAGAACCTCGCCCGAAGATCTTCCCGCTCGGACGAGCCCTGCCGGCGAAGAGGGCCGCCGCCAAGCGCCGCATCGACATCGTCTTCCCGCTGACCTTCACCCAGCCCATGCTCGCCGGCGGCTGCGCGACGAGTCGGCCGGACGCCTTGGCGGACAATCAGGTCCGAATCCTTGAGTACCTGAACTCCCTGGAAGGCTTAAGCATATACGTCAAGCCCTTCCCCTTCCCGAACCCCGGCAACTGCGCGATATTGCCCGTGCTCAAGAGGCTGCCCAACCTGCGGGTCATCGACGACATCAGTTTCACGCGATTCCTCGAAGAGTATTCTCCGCGGATCGTGATCGTCGAGTTCCCTGCCTCGCCCCTATACGACGTCCGGCACCTGGACGCCGAGATCTTTCTGATGCCCGACGCGATGAACCCCTTCGAGACCCAAGCCCTCTCGGAATTGAAGGAACGCGTCCACTATTGCGAAAGCGTAGAGGAGCTGGCCTCCCAACTCGGCCTCTTCCTCAAGGGCCGGCTGGAGCCGCGGCAGGACCCGACCTTCTTCGACCACTACATGCGCCAGGGCGACCCCCGGAAAGCCATCCTGGGGCTCATCGACTCTCTCGCGGGCCGACCCGGCGGCGAGATTATGGGAACAAAGACCTGCTCATTTCGGTCTGGCAAATAGCTGCATACATTTTGTGAAAAATCTTGAATAGATTTTGAACCTATTCGTCGCTATCCCATTCTCAGCGCAGGCTCTCAGCATCTCCCGATTCGATACCATATTGCTGTAAAAACTTCGGGTGCTCACGCCCCCGGTGCGCATCTTGATGATCACTTCAGGCAAGTAGTGATATCTGATGCCGTGTTTGACCAGAAGCCGGGCCATTAGATCGAAATCGGCCGCAATCTTGTAGTCGGTTTTGAAGAGGCCCCACTTCAGGTAGCACTCTCTTCTTACAAAAAACGTAGGATGGGGTGGCGTCCAACCAGCGGCGAATTTGTCCAGAGTGAAGTCGGCGCCGCTGTAGTATCTGACGATTTTATCAGGCTTGTCCGGCCGGACATACACGAGGTCAGCGAAGAGCGCGTCTATCGCTAAAGTGTCAAAGGCTGCCGCCACTTTCTCGATGACGCGGTCGTCGACATAGAAATCGTCCGAGTTCAGTATCCCTACGACGTCACCGGTAGCCAGGGCTATCCCCTTGTTCATTGCGTCATAAATCCCCTTATCCGGTTCGGACACAATACGAGCGCCGCGAGCAGATCTATTGATCAGTTCCAAGGTCCCATCAGTTGAGCCGCCGTCTATGATGATATACTCCAGGTCAGACCAGGTTTGGCCCAGAACGCTCTTGATGCAATCTTCGATGGTATGAACATTGTTATAAACCACCGTGATTATTGAGATCTTCATGCGATCGCCTGGCTCAGGATTTGGACGGTTTTTTCGGCCGCCACATCCCAGGAGAATTGTCCTGCCCGCACCAGCGTCCGCCGCCGAATCTCGTCTTTTTCTTCTGAGCTGCGCTGCAAGACGAGTTCGATTGCCGCCGCCAGGCCACAGGAATCCCCCGGCTTGTAGCAAACGGCTTGGCCACCGAAAATCTCCGGCAAAGGGGGATTGTCCGCGGCGATGCACTGGCAGCCATGGGCCAACGCCTCCAGAGCGATGTTGGGACAGGCTTCGACCTTGCTGGTCATGACGAAGGCCGAACAATGCGCATAACACCACGCCATCCCTGCGCTGTCCAGGTCGCCGGCCCAGCACACGCTGGATCCTAATCTGCTCTCATGCGCGCGACGTCGGAGATCTGCGAAATACGGCATCATCTCCTTTCTCGCCGATCCTCCGATTACAAGCTTGACGGGCTGCGCAGTGCGTACAGCGAGCTCTTCAAGCGCCCCCAGCAAATCCTCCAGGCCTCGATAACGCTCGATTGACCCAGCTGTAAATATGAAATGTCCCGGCTGACACTGAGCAAGGACCGGCGGCTGCACAGCTGTTTCCTGCGAAGATCTCGCGCCGAAATAAACAACGGAGATCTTATCCGGAGCGATCTCCCACCGGTCCACCATATATTCTTTGACAAAATGCGATACTGCAATCACCTTGTCCGCCTTTCTTGCCGCTAGTTTCGTTTCAAGATACTGAGCCGCCCGCCGCAGTCTTTCCCAGGGCCCGATTCCGCGCATGGGTACAAGCGGCCCCATGTTCTGGACCATGGTCACAGATGGGACGTCCCCGAACTTCACCCATCTGGAGGCAGGCACAAACAGGACATCCGGAGAAAATTGCCGCAGACTTTTCTCAAGCGCCGAGTTGGGGGCATGCCATCCGGCCCGGAACGTCCCGCAATCCGCGAAACTCACTTTTTGCAGCGGCGGGAACCATTTCGGCACTTGCAAGGAGGCTGGAGATGCACAGAGTACGGAGTCCACACTGGCATGGCCAGCCAAACGAGGCAGCATGTTGACCAGATATTTGCGATACCCTCCACACATGCCGCCACCGGTCAGGTTGATGAGGGCAATCCGCATTGGTGGAATTCTGGCGCGGGCTTAGTTCGGGCGCTCTTGCCCCGCGCGGGGCAAGAGCGATTCGCCAGCTGGGGCTGTCATCGCGGAAGGGCCAGGGCTTCCTGGTACCACCGGATGGTCCGGGATAGCCCGTCTTCCAGCGAGGTCTGCGCCGTCCAGCCGAAAGCCTCTCTGGCGCGCGAGGTGTCCAGGCAACGGCGCGGCTGGCCGTCCGGCTTGCTGGCATCCCAGACGAATTCCCCCTCAAAACCGACGACCCTCTTGATCAGATTCGCCAGCTCCTTAATGGATATCTCGCTCCCGGAGCCCAGGTTGACCGGCTCTCCGCAATCGTAGAACTCCCCCGCCAGGACCAAGGCCTCAGCCGCGTCCCCGACGTAGAGGAACTCCCGCGTGGCCTTGCCGCTGCCCCACAAGGTCACCGTGGGCCGCCCGGCGGCCTTCGCCTCCAGGCATTTCCGTATCAGGGCGGGTATGACGTGCGAGGATTCCAGGTCGGAATTGTCGTGAGGGCCGTAAAGATTGACGGGAAGGAGATAGATGGCATTGAAGCCGTATTGGCTCCGATAAGCTTGGGCCTGGACCAACAAGGCCTTCTTGGCTATGCCATAAGGGGCATTGGTCTCCTCTGGATAGCCGTCCCAAAGGTTCGCCTCCCGGAAAGGAACCGGGGTGAATTTGGGATACGCGCAGACAGTCCCCACCTGGACGAATTTATCCACGCCCACCCGGCGCGCCGCCTCCATGAGTAGGGCCCCCATCATGAGGTTATCGTAAAAAAAACTCCCAGGGTTGGCCCGATTGGCCCCTATGCCTCCGACCCGAGCCGCCAGATGAAAGACCGTCTGGCAAGGGAAATCCCGGAACACCCGCTGTACGACGTCAGGGAGTCGGAGGTCGTATTCGCGACTCCTGGGGACGAACACCTCGGCGCCAAGAGTGGCCAACCTTTCCACGACTTGGCGGCCCAGGAACCCGGCACCCCCGGTGACCAGAACGCGCCGTTTGCTCCAGTAAGCGGGACTGTTCCGGGGAATCTGGCCGGTGATTGAGGCCTTTCTAGGCATGGGGAAATACTGCGTGCTTCGTCGCTATTGTATCAAATGTATATCCCAGGACAGCACGGCGGCCGACAAGTCTCCGGCGACGATGACTCCAGCGCAAATGACAAACGGTTGGTCTCTCGGGATTGCGGACTGATTGCAGCAACACCGCCGCATTCATCGACTACTTGCGCTCTTGGAGCTTGGCGGTCGCGGGCTTTTGGAAGGTTACCGTTTTGAAAACCGACTCAAGCTTAAGCCCCTGCCTTTTGGCCAACGCCTCCAATTTCCTGGTCACAGTTTCAACGAACTCCACATCGGACATGTTGGTCAGGTTCACATGGAAATCCTGCCGGTCGCCGATCCTCGATAGATATTCCACTTCGTCGGCTATCCGGCCGGCCTTCTTCGCCCATTCATAGATTGGGGTCCCAGGCTGAGGCAGCAGGAACCCCACACTGGGATAGATATCGCACTCTTCACAGATATCGAGGGTGAGTTGGATGGTCTCCGGGGTTTCCTGGGGATACCCGAAAATGACGCTGGCAAGGGGGACGACATCCCCCTTCCATAGCACCTTTGCCTGCTCGATGAACTGGTCGACGCTCATCTTCTTTCCCATCGCAGCCAGGATCTCCGGGCTCCCGTTTTCCAGGGCAAACCCGATATGATTGCAGCCGGATTCCTTCATGGCTCTTATCAAATCCAAATGCTCTGCACGGAACAACCCCGCCCGGGCGTCCGCCCCCCATTGAATCTTGAAATCCAGGGCCTTTATCGCCTTCACCCTGGATTCAACACTCTTTAAGGTGGGGAACGTCAATTCATCCCAAAATGCGACGAAGTCACACCGGTACCTGTCGTGCAGTCTTTTGATTTCCCCGACAATGGCCGGCTCCGAATACCTTCGGTATTTCTGACCCAGAAAAACGTGGTAGCAGAAGGTGCATTGAAAAGGGCACCCGCGCGCCGAATTCAACGGAAAAGACACCACCTTGTCCCCGGAGAAGGAATTGGAATTGACATCGGAGTATCGGGCGTATTTCTCTAGGTTGAATATATCCCAGTCAGGAAATCCGATGGTGTCCAAATCCGGGATGATGGCGCGCTTGCCCGTGAAATTGATCTTGCCGTCCTTCTTGAAAGCAATCCCCTTGACCTCAGAGATAGGCATGCGCCGTTCCAGAGCTCTCAACAAATCCACAATCGTGATATCGGCCTCGCCCAAAACCGCAATATCCACCTCCGTGTTCGTCAACAGCAGCTCCGGGATCGAGGTCGCTGCGGAATTGCCGCAGATGATGGTCGCATCAGGCCGGATCCGCCTTATCATCCGCGAGATCTGATCGACGTATCTGTACCCGGTGACGATGCACCCGAATGCGTACACATCGTAATCCTCTCGACCCAACATGGCCTCCAACCCGTCCACGGAGATGTTGTCGACAGCCATGTCAAACAGGCCGAACTCAAGACCTTGCTTTTTGACGGCGGTAAGGACATATCCCAGCCCGACCGGCAAGTGCTGCCTCTTGGCCTCAGGCCTTAACGCGATGTTGATGAAGGCGATCTTCATTTTGTTCCTCAGGAGATCAGCGCAGCACCCTGATGGCCTGGAAAGCTTCCGCGTAAACAGTCCCGGTCTTGAACCCCCAGGTGGACGCGCAAGCCTTGATCCCATCCAAGGATCTCGGATGCGGGGGCTCCCTCAATTCAGCCGAGTATTCCCGCATGGCCGCGAGCTTCTGCTTCATGGTCGCCGCGATGTCGTAGAAAACCTCGGGACAGAATGTGCAGGGATAAGCCCACTCGGTCGAAGATTGGACCTCAAAGGAATACAGTTCCCTCACCGGTTCGCTCGCAATGGGCCTCGTGGCGGTAAGGACCGCCTCGTAGGTCACCCGATGGTCGATGTTCAAATCCCCCGCATGGTGCGTGAACAGCAACTGCGGTTCGACCTCGGCCTTGACCTTCTCTATGGCCTTCACAATGTCCAGCAATGGCACTGTATCGAAACGGTTGTCCGGGAAGTCGAACGAGAAGCCCCTCTTGATGCCCAGGATTCGATTCGCATTCAAGGTCTGCTTCTTCAAATCTGATATTTCCCGAATCCTCTTGCTTCTGTGCCTGCGTTCATCCCTTGAGGTCGCGCCTTCGCCGAGAATCAGGCAGAAGGCCTCGTGTCCTTCCTTGACCAAGCGCGCAATCGTCCCCCCGCACCCGAGGACCTGATCATCCGGATGCGCCGCCACGACAAGTATTCTTCTGCTCACGCCGCCTCCTTCACTGCCACGAAATTCCAGCTCGCGAACACGTGCTCATCATGAGGGATTTCCTTCCTGACGACCTTGTGCTCCATGACCCGGATCCGAAAACCGGAGAAAAGATCCACTATGTGTTTTTTATCGGAAAAATGGACGCAGCCTACGCCGGCGAATTGACCTTCCGCTATCCCGAAGCGTGTGTATTCGTCCTCCTGATGGGTCCCCTTCCGCGAGTCCGAATGCTGGGTCGAAAACCAATCGATCCCGATGAACTTCCCCCCTGGATTCAAGCGGGCGAGAATCATCTTCAAGGCGTTCTTGATCCCGGAAGTGGTCGCGTGGGTCAGCGACGAGCGGTCGACGATCAAATCGAACGAGCCCTCGAAAGGAATCTCCGCCGTAAAATCGCCCGTGACGATCCTGGCCTTGTAGTCGGGGAAGGCCTCCCAAAGTTTCCTGACAATGAATTCGCTACCTTCTATCGCGTAGTAGTCGACACCAAGATGCCGGAAGAAGGGGATATTGGCGCCCGCTCCACACCCCAACTCCAGGACCTTGAAGGAAGCGCCCTTGGGGGCAGCGTAGCGCCTCACGTAGGAAACCAAGTCCGACCAAGGCCAGATGCTCATCTGGGTGTTCTCCCGATACCGGTCGTCCCACTCCTTCGAGAAACCCATGTCCCCTTTCTCCCTATTCGATTACGCAATAACTTCGGCATGGCTCGAAGGGGAGCTTTTGCAGACGGAACTTATTGATTCCCAAGGTCGCGGCCAGCGCCTCCGTCTCTCCCGGCCACTGAGGGTTATTAAGTTCGTCGAAAGCGATGATACCGCCTTTGGGGATCATGGGAAGAATCATCTGGAGAGCCTTCTTCGTGGGCTCATGGATGTCGAGGTCAAAATAGGCCAGGGAGACCACGAGGTGGCGGTTCTCTTTGAGGAACCGAGGCAAGGTCTCGTTGATGTCTCCTTTTACGAAGGAGATCTTCTCGACGTGATTTAGGAAACGGTTCTTATCGAACAGGGCGACATTCTCCGCCAATTCTTGGTCAAATCCCTTGGTGGTGTAGAAATCGCCCTTCTTCGGGCCGGTCTTCGAGCCGTGAATTGCGTCTTTCTCGCTGACCTCTGGGAAGCCTTCGAAGGTGTCGAATCCAATGATCCTGCGTTGATAGTTATAGGGCTCCAGAATCGCACTGAGTTGCGCGAACGAGAAGGCCCCACCTCCTCGGAAGACACCAAATTCCAGGATAGAACCATGAACGTCGAGGACCTTCTGAAAAATCTCGTACTTGTAGAGGAAGGTCGCCAGAGCCTGGCGGCTCACGAACCGGGGGAAATTGGCCAGCTTGTCCGTGAGAGAACCACTCGCCCTGTTGAAAAAAACATCCATCCCTTTAGCGTAGTCCAGTTCCTGGCTTGTCCTGTTGATGGTTTTGTTCATTGGCCCTCCCAGATGTCCGGCAATTCGCACTTGGCGATGTTCCCACTCATCAAGATATCAAAACTGCTGTCGCCGCAATTGAACAACAGGTCGATGATGCTCATATATGGGACGAAGTCGCCGTGCAGTTGAGGATAAACGGGGTGCTTGTAGTCTTGGAAGTAGATCTTGATGCCCGCAGGGGAGAACTCGTCCTCCTTAGCGTAATCCTTGCCAAGGATCCCGAAGATGTACAGGTCCGCGTGCATCTTTCTGCACATATCTAGGACGAGGCCGGATTTATGGCCCTCGAAGTGGAGATCCGAAGCCTTGTGGAAATGGGCCTTGATTCCCAGCTCCTTTAGGAACCACTTCAGCATTGCCTCGTTTAAATCCGTCAGATATTTCCAGTCGGTCCTATAAACCTCCTCGAAGTAATCAGCGTACCTGCTGAAGTAGGGGGCCTTCTTGTAGTTCAGATGGATCGACTTCCAGTGCTTTCTCCGCCAATCTGATGAATTGTCAATCTCAATTTCACGTATGGGCTTCTCTCGATGTCCGGTTGATAGGACCGGGACTGTGAGCCATATCGGGCCACTCGCAGTCTTGATCTGGTTCCTGCTGTTCCAGTCCCTTTTCAGGTATTGGACATCATCAAAACTGCAGAATGCATCGCTGAGGGCAATCTTGTGGAACAACCCGAGCCAAGGCAGATAGACCGGCTGATGGGCAGTAAGAATCATGTCAGTTCTTTCCAATCGCCGCGATGACTCGCTCGACCGCCTCGTCCGGCAGTGACGGATAGATTGGCAAAGAGACCGTCATCCTGGTCAGTCCCAGAGCTTTAGGAAGCGAATCAGGCCGGCCAAGCAGTTCCCAGTCATTGATCGGCACGATGGCTCCGATGCCGACTTCCTCGAGGGATTTTAATGTCCTCTCAGGAGACTCGGTCTTCAGCACCGCTCGGTATCTGGCAGGAGACAGACGCTGGGGACCCCGAGATGGCACATCCAGCAGTTCCATCCCAGAACGCCTATACTTGTCGAAAATCCGGGCCCTTGCATCCAGAAATCCGGGGAGCCTGCTCAACTGCACCCTTCCGATGGCCGCCTGCAAATCCGTCATCTGAAAATTGAACCGAGCCTTGGCATCTCGCCGGCAGTCGAATTGACGGTAGTCCCTGACGGCATCGGCCAACGTGCGGGTCTTTGAAACAATCATCCCACCTTGTCCCCCGCTGGTGATGAGCTTGGTCGCATAGAATGAAAATATCCCGATTTCTCCGCGCAATCCGACCGGCGCACCGTCCACGGATGCCCCTAAAGCCTGGGCGCAGTCTTCAATGACCGGAATTTTTACAACTGAGACATCCGCTGGCAAACCATACATATGCGCAATGATGGCGATGTCCGCGGTGATGGAGTTGATGGCTTTCACATCGATGTTGGGGGAACCATCGGCGATGTCTGCAATCACCTCATGCCCCCCCGCCATGGCCGTAGCATGCCGCAACGCCGAGCAGCAATAGGCGGGGAAGAGGATCTTCTTGCCCCGGGCATCCAGAACCCACAACGCCAAGAACAAAGCTGCGGTGCCGCTCGACAAGGCCACAGCATGCCCGGCCGGCAATCCCAGGAACGCGCAAAACTCATCCTCTAATGCCTCGACTTCCTTGCCCTGTGCCACCCAACCGGACTCCAACACTCTGGCGGCAGCGCATGACTCTTCCGTGCCCAGGGTCGGCCTGTTATGAGGAATATCAATCATCATGATGACTTGTGGGTTGCCCGGGATAGAATGTGATTTCTAGGTCGTCCGGAAATTCGGGACGCACTGCCGGCTCCGCACGGAGATTGAATGTGGTCTCGCCGCAGACCAGAAAGGCAGGATGTCTTTTTTCGCATGCCCGCAGCAGCTTGATGACATCCCGCACTTTCATATCCGGGCGGAGCCTGTTGTCTGCTGGGGTCCTCCGGGGGCGGTAAGTGCCTCGGCCCGTCTGTTTCATCCCGGTGATGGGCCTACCGACGAATCGGTCAAGGATCGCCCTCATCAATCTGGCGGTAATCTCGATATCCCAAACTCTCAGGATGTCCGCTGTATAGCCGTCCTTCATACCGAACTTGGCTTTCACAACGATATCTCCGGCATCGATCTCATCCGATGCCAGCATCCCTGACACGGTGTAATGCTCCAGTCCTTCCATGATTGTGTGGAAAATGGGCGCCCAACCCTTCCCGCTCGGAAGATCCGAGCTGTGGAACACGACGACGTTAGTGTTTTTGGTGAGGTTTGGGATCTTCTTCCGATAGCACCAGGGCACTATCAAGTCATACTCCGCCCGATTCTCCGGTAGAATATCCCCGATCGAAATGACCGCATCGCCCAGATACCTCTTCAGCGTATCGCTAAAGGTGTATTCATCGAGCGTATTCAGCAATATAAAGACCTTTCTCATGCGCCGATGGGGCTCCCTTTTGCATAGACCCGTCTTGCACGTTTCCCAATCAGTGATTCGAAACGGTTCGGAAGAAGCCCCCTCCCTCCGGGAATCCGCCGCATCCCGATGTTCTCGTCGCAAAATGCCTCCCCCCCCGAGATATCCTTCAGGGCCACGACAATTCGTTGGAACTCTCGCTTATTGGCCCTTTCAGTTTTCGTGGGCTTGACGATGCCGTCTCCCAGCATCGAGAAGGAATCTCGGATCGCCTTGACCCACACGGCAAGGCCCTGCTGGTCCGCGGAGAACCAATGGTCGGGCCCGGGCAGGTCGTGGTCCAAGGTAAAATGCTTCTCTAGGAAGCAGGCGCCCAGCGCGACGGCCAGGGAGGACGCCAGAGGACCTTGGGTGTGGTCAGAATAACCTATCAGGATCCTCGGGAAAGCCTTTGCCAGCGTCCGAATCCGTAGCAGGTTGGCGTCGCAAAGAGGCGTCGGATATTGTGATGTGCAAACCAAGAGTATCGTGGGACATCCCCTCATCGCCCCCACCGCGTCCAAGGATTGCCGGACCTCCGCCATATCCGACATCCCGCAAGACAGGATGATAGGCAGGCCGGTTTTGGCATAGGTTTTGAGCAGCGGGATATTCGTAAAATCGTCCGACCCGACCTTGATGGCTTTCACTCCGAGCCCCAGAAGAACACCGAGGTCAGAAGGATTCTGGGGTGTAGACAAGAACATGATGCCTGCCGCGTCGCATTCCCTCTTGAGCGCTTTCCATTGACCCACCGAGAATTCGTATCTCTTGAACATCTTTAACATGGACTCGGTGACCTTCCGGCCCTGAGAACGATAGGTAAACATCTGCCGAGGGTCGGCGACGAACTCCTCGGCCTTGAAGGTCTGGAACTTGATGGCATCGGCGCCCGCCTTCTTTGCTACCCAGATCATTCGGAAGGCCTTTGCAAGCTCGCCGTTATGATTGATGCCGGCTTCGGCGACGACAAAGGGCATCCCATAATTGGCGATCATGAACCTGCCAATCTTGACGCCACTCATGACGGCAGCCCCTGGGCGCGCGTCCGCGCGAGAGACAGCAGTCGGTTGACCAACCGACGGGCACCTTCACCGTCCATGGACCCCCTCCCAATCCGATTTCTTTCCGATCTGCTCGTCTGGCTCTGCAAAAGTTGAAACCCGGTCAAAACGGACTTGGCTAAACCTGCATCTACGCAACGGCCCGCATAGAAGATGAACCCCGTCTTCTCCCAGCCCCGAACATTGTTGAGTTGGTTATCGGCCTCGGCGATAGCGATGGTCGGAAGCCCCACTCTGGCTAGTTCATACAGAGTCTGTCCGCCGGATGAAATCGCCAGATCCGAGACAAGCATGAGTTCCCTCATCCCGTCCGCGTCAGGAGTGTGGTAGAACTCGGTGTTCGGGTCGCCAGCCCTCTCGATCTCGGATATGTTCTTGAACCACTTGCCGATGACGACTCTCTTGCGGGCATCCGGAGCGTGTTCCGCCAAGCATCCCAGGGTCATGGGCGTCAGACCGGCCGAATCCGACCCGCCAAAGGTGACCATGATGTTCCGGACCTGCTCCCTGGGGCGCAAGGGCGGGACTTCCCAGAACTCGTGGCGCAGGGGGAAATACCGGACTCCCAGCAGATACTCGACATCGCGGCGTTGCGGGTAATCCAGTCCCTCCGCTAGGATGGCCCCGTTGACCACCACGCCGGCGGGATAGCTGAGACGCAGGCAATCATCAAGATAGACCGGTAGCCGCGCCATTCGCGAGACATCGGTATAGAAACCCGGGCCCGCCAGATAGGAATCAATCAAGGCGATATCCGCATCCTCAAGCGACTGCGCGAGTTGTTCCGGCCCATGCAGCCAATCCTGCACTCGGAAACCATCATCTTCCGCCATGCGGGACAACTCCTTATCCCCATTGACTATCAGTTCCGGAGTCACTCCCTGCTCCGCGAAGGCCGCACGAATCGCCATGCAGCGACTGACATGCCCAAATCCGATGTCTCCTCCACCCTCGGTGATGATGAGCACCTTCATCTTTAGGGCCGGTGTCGCTTCAGGAGCCGAGCCGCCTCGGGGAAACCATACAGCTTAAGGAATCTTGCCGCCTCGCGGATTTCATGCCGGACGCTCTTTATGGCAATCTTTTGATAAGTCCCGGCGTTTATCGACGAAAGCCATGGATGCATCCCGAAAAGACGGACTATTTCCCGGGCGTCAAAGTATCTGTTTTTCGGATAAAGATAGTCATAGACCGCGCAAAGCAGAAGATAATCCTCCTCCGTATCCAGCGTAATCCTTATTCCCGGCCGGCGGAGCGTCTTGCCGGCCTTGACCACCCCTATTTTGAACCGTTCGGGGTGGCTTTCTTGCATATAGACCGTGACATGCTCTCTTTCACAATCCTTGCGTGCATTTCGGAAAGCGGTTTCCAACGCAACGGACGAACAAACTTCCACGTCCAACCCATGCGCAAAAAACTGATTATAGGTGTAATCGCATGAACCGCGTATGTGCCGACTAATCACCGCGTCGATTATCTGCGGATCGATGCATGGACAATCCGAGGTTATCCGGACTATCACATCGAGCCCGTTTTCTTGGGCGGCCAAATGGTATCTGCTCAGAACGTCATCCCGGCTGCCCCTGAAAAACCGCGCCCCTTCCTTTTGGGCTATCTTCACGATGGGATCATCTTCTTTCCCTTCAGTCGTTGCGATGATAATCGCATCCGCCTTCTTCGACTTCTTTGCCCGGCGAATGACCTGCTCCAATACAGTGATCCCGCTGCCGAACGGAAGGTCTTTGAGGACTTTCCCCGGCAGCCTGGTGGAGGAAGTCCTTGCCTGTATGATAATTCCTGTCTTCATATTGGTTGCTTGGTTGCAAGCCTTAGTATAGCGCTTTCAGTGGCGCCGGCCCTTGTTCGTGAGCACACTCATCCCTGATTCAGGGGCTCAATCCGGCGGCGTTTTTGTATTATAACCTTTGCTAGCCCCCCACAGGGGCTTGGGCAAGATGGTTGCCTGCGATAATTCCCTTCATATGTTTCGCGGGGTCCCGCTTCGTGGTCCTCAGCACACATGAACGAAAATAGCTTTTTCGAGAGAAATACCAAAACCACGATCATCGGGTTTCTGGCTGTAGCAATCATCTGTTCCGTCGTTGCAACGGAGCTGATTTTGAGACGTTTCATGGGCCTTGGCAATCCACCGTTATATGACTCATCGCCATTTTACGGATACAGGCTCTTGCCTAATCAGAAAATCAAGAGGTTCCATGGAGCCGAAATCAAGGTCAACAACCTGGGATTGCGGGCACAAGCCGATTGGCAAGGAGATGTGAAGAACAAAGTCCTATTCTTGGGAGATTCTGTTGCCTATGGCGGGAGCTATATCGACAATTCGGAATTGTTTGCTGTTTTGGCGGTCGGCACAATAGCTGGTCATGTCGGTGGAGATGCGGGCGTCAATGGATGGGGCATTGAGAACATCCATGGCTTGGTGGTTGGAACACATTTCACTCCTGCGAGTACATACGTGACAGTTGTGACTGAGGGCGATTTCTATCGCGGGTTGACGAGGATGAGCGGTTTGCCATTTTTCAACAAGAAACCGACATGCGCGCTAGAAGAAGTAATCCTATTCCTGACGAACGAAATTGATAATAATAGAAGATATGTTGAATGGCAATCCTTCGCAAGCCAGCATGAGCAAGAAGCTGTCGTTGAAAAAGCCGTCATTAAGCTCCAGGAAATGGATGAGTTTTTGAAGAAGAGGAAATCCAAGCATCTGATATTCATTTCCCCGAGTCGAGCCCAGGTGCTGCACGGCGATTCGAAAGAACCTTTGGTAAGACAAATGCTGGAAAAACATGGGATCAAAACGATTTATATATTGGACAAGCTTGCGAAAATGCCTGCTGTCCGACAGGCGGCCATCTTTTATGATTCGATTCATTTGACGAAGGAGGGCCATCGGGTCTGGGCGGATATCATAGGGCTGGAGTTGCGAGAAGTGCTTAACCCCCGGGGTTCTCCTTAGCCCCGATGCCTCCGACCATGACCTCCACCCTGCTTTTCAGTTTCGCGGCAGGCCTGGCTGGAGCGTGGTTCATGGCGCGCTATGGGTTCACACTGCGCTTGGCGGATGCCCCCAATCCGCGGAGCTCACACTCCTCCGCGGTTCCCAAGGGCGGGGGCATCGGCATACTGCTGGCATTCCTTGTCGTCAGTTGGATGGCACACGCCCCCGCGCGTTTCATGATCCCGGCAGCCGCGATCGCCCTGATCGGCCTTATCGGCGATAGGACGCATATCGACCCGAAGGTCCGCCTCGCAGCGCAATTCACTGCCGCGCTCTTCTCGTTGAGCGGCGCAGGGTTGAATCCCCTATCCACAGTTCTTGCGGCAATCTTTGTGGTCGGGACGGCCAACTTTTTCAACTTCATGGACGGCATCAACGGCATCGCCGGGATAACAGGAATAGTGGGGTTCGGCCTGCTCGGGGCCTTTGTCCACCAGCGGGCGCCGGGTGACCCCCTGGCTGGGGTCGCTTTCGGATTGGCCGCCGCTTGCGCCGGATTCCTCCCATTCAACTTCCCCCGCGCCAAGGTATTCATGGGCGACGTCGGCAGCGTCCTGCTCGGGTATGTGTTCGGATATGCCGCCGTACGGTCGAGCGCGAGCCCCGCCGACTTCGCCTGCTTATGCGCCTTTCTGTTCATGTTCTATGCGGATGAGTTGACGACGATGCTGGTCCGTCTGAGGGCAGGAGAGGATCTGTTCGTGGCTCACCGCCGGCATTACTACCAACTCCTGGCCAACGAGCGCGGGATCCCGCACTGGAGGGTCTCGGCAGGATACGGCCTGGTTCAACTCTGTGTGGGCGCCTGCGCCTGGTGGGCGATGCGTCACGGCATCTGGCACCTTCTGGGGTTCCTCTCTGCTGCCTTTGCCGTTTTCTGCGGATTCAGTTTCGGCCTTCGGCGACGCCTGCCGACAAAAACCTGAGATAGCCGGCCGGCCTCATCCCTTTGATACAATATGCGTCATGCAGAAAAGGCTTGAGCCATACCGGCGCAGAGCCATCGAGCTAGCCGACGCGGCGGCTTTCGCGGCGTCGTACTACCTGGCCTTCCTTCTGCGGTTTGACTTCCAGATGCCCCCCGAGGAATGGCCCGGGTTTCTCCACACGGTATGGCTTGTGGTAGCGCTGCGAATCGCCGCTTTATTGTTTTTCGGCGCATACCAGGGACTCTGGAGATACGCCAGCATCGCCGACCTCACCACGCTGCTGAAAGCGGTAGGGGCCAGCCAGATCGTCATCATGGCTGCGGTGCTCTTGCTGCAGCACGCGCATTTCCCGCGCTCGGTCCTCTTCATAGACCCCCTCCTCGCGCTCATCCTGGTCGGTCTCATCAGGTTCGGCATCCGAGTCACCCGCGAGTGGCGCTACCAAGGCGACACGGCGGAGTTGCCGCGCATGCTCATATTCGGGGCCGGCGACCTCGGAGAGAGCATCGTGCGCGGCATCCAGCGGAACAGACGAAGGACTCACCACCTCGTCGGTTTCATAGACGATGACAGCGCCAAATGGCATCACCGCATTCATGGCGTGAACATACTCGGCGGCCGGCACGACCTGCCGCGCGTCATCGAGAAGCACCGGGTGGACGAGGTCGTTGTGGCCGTGAACCACTCGCGCGGCCAGCTCATCAAGGAACTCATGGAGATATGCAAAGACCATGGGAGCCGGAAGGTGCAGTTCAAGACAGTCCCCACCATCGAAGAGACCCTGCGGTCCGATTCGGCGCGCCATCGCGGCATCCGCAAGATAGAACTTTCGGACCTGCTGCAACGCAAGTCGGTGCACACGGACCTGAACGCGGTCGGAAGGATACTGAAGGGAAAGACCGTGCTGGTGACAGGCGCGGGCGGGACCATCGGCGCGGAACTCTCCCGCCAGATACTGCATTTTAGGCCGGCGAAGCTGCTGCTTCTGGAGAATCACAACACCGCCCTGTTCTACATCGACCGCGAGCTCGCGGCCGTGAACTCTTCGACCGTGCGCCTGCCCATCGTAGGCGACGTGGGCGACGAAGCGTTGTTGGAGAACCTGTTTTCAGCGCACAAACCGCAGGTGGTGTTCCATGCCGCGGCACATAAACACGTGCCGCTCATGGAATCGAACCCCCAAGAAGCCGTAAAAAACAACACTCTCAATACACACCTGCTGGCCGATAAAGCGGTCAAGCACGGTGTGGAGCGCTTTCTGTACGTCTCCACGGACAAGGCGGTAAGACCGGCCAACGTGATGGGCGTTTCCAAGCGCCTGGGCGAGATGGTCATCCGCGCTTTCGCGGGAAGCCCCGCCACCAAATTCATGTCAGTGCGCTTCGGCAACGTGCTGGGCAGTTCCGGCAGCGCCATCAATATCTTCAAGGAACAGATCGAGCATGGCGGCCCAGTGACCGTCACGCACCCGGAAGTGACGCGGTACTTCATGACCACCGAGGAAGCGGTCCAGCTCATCTTGCAGGCCTGCGCCTTGGGCGGCGGTGGTGAGATATTCGTGCTGAACATGGGCGAACCCGTGAAGGTCGTGGAGGTCGCGCGCAACCTCATCCTCCTCTCAGGTCTAGAACCGGACCGCGACATCAAGATTGTGTTCACCGGCCTGCGCCCGGGGGAGAAACTCTACGAGGAACTCTTCCGCGACGGCGACATCCGCAGGGACACCGGCCATCCCGACATCTTCGCCGCCCTCCCCGAGGAAGCGGACCTGGCGATCATACGCGGGAAAATCAAGGAACTCGGAGAACTCTGCTGCCGGCCCGACACGGCTCCGCTTTTGGAGGCACTAAAACAGTTCGTGCCCTCTTACAAATCCGCCCCAGTTTCGCGTAGCGCGAAATGACCGGGCTGAAAAAGCTCATGCCTGCGTGCTCTCCTTTTTCCCTGTTCGTCGTCATGGTGGTATGGGGCTTGAATCTCGGTTACCCCATGCACCACCTACAGGGTGTGCGCTGGACATTGTTCGGTTATTTTCTGCCCGCTTACTACATCCTCACCGTGCTGCCGATGGCGGGAGCCGCGGCATTGGCGCTGGCATTCAAGCGTCAGTGGACCAAATGGGAGTTGTTTTGGTGGCTATTGCCCTTGGTTTGCTTGCCCGGGATTCTGCGCAGCGGCGATCCCTTGTGGTCCACTCGCCAATGCTTCAGCTGGATAGTGCGCGGGCTCATACCCGGCGGCGTGATATTCGCAGTCGCGTATCGAAGAAGAGCGGATCGCCTGCTTCTGTATTGGATCTACCCTGTGATCATCGCCGCCTCTTTGCTGGGATTGTCAGAAATTTTTTTGGACTACAACCCGCTCGGGACGGATGCCACCGTCCCTATAACTCAAACAGCTCAGCCTGACAACCCCTTTTATCGGCCTGATGAAGCACTTCGCGTGTCTCGCAGCCCCCTTGGCACCCAAGGCAACAGGATCCCCTATGCTTCCACTCTCGTCGCCTTCTTGCCGCTAGGACTCTGGCTTTTGAGATATAAGAGGCATTTCTTCTGGGCGCACCTCTGCGCCATAGCCCTGCTATCGTCCATCCTGCTCTTGGCCCAAGTGCGCTCGGCTTGGGTGGGAATGCTGGCGGCCATGATATTGATGCATGCCTTGGGCTTGACTCGAAATCCGAGGGGAACTATCAAGATCATGGCCGGCATATTGCTATGTCTGGGCATTCTTATGGCTTGGCCAAGGACTCAGCATCTGCTTTTGGTTAGGCTCCAGTCCTTTCAACTCTCGGAAGAAAGCATACGGCAGCGTCTCGCGGTCCTCCAGACGGCCAAGGTCTTGCAGGATCGTTGGCTGCTGGGCGTAGGATTCGGACAGTTCCCCACGGCATGCAAACCTTATTTCCACAGCACGCTGCCTTGGAGGGGAACCCCTGACAACCAATATCTGCGATGGGCCATTGAAAATGGGATATTGAGCTTCGGGCTGCTGTTGGCTTTCTTTGCCGGATTGGTCCGCGCCGGATGGCAGAAGATCAAGTTGATGGATGATCCCCAAGAGGCGGATTTCTATAAATCTTTATTGGTCGGCTGGGCGAGCATCGCCGTCACATTCTTGTTCTTCGACGGATTCTACTGGGGCGCGTGCAACATGACCTTCTGGTGCTTCCTCGGCCTGTTCGCAACCTGCCTGAAGCCCCCGGCTGAAGGTGTCCCCGCTTGATTCCGAAGAAGATCGCCTTCGTCCATGACTGGCTGACCGGGATGCGCGGCGGCGAGAAGGTGCTGGAGGCCGCCTGCGAGCTGTTCCCGGACGCCGAGATCTACACCTTGATCCACCGGCCGGACCGGATCTCCGGGCTCATCAATTCCAAAGGCGTCCACGTCTCCTGGCTGAACTCCTTGCCGGGCGTGCATCGCTATTACCGCTACCTCCTGCCCTTGATGCCTTCGGCCATCCGAGGCTTCGACCTGGGCGATTGCGACCTGGTCTTGTCCTTCAACCATTGCGTGGCCAAGGGCGTGCCCATGACCCGGCGCCCCGGGAAGAGGCGGCCGCTGCATATCTGCTATTGCCACACGCCGATGCGCTACGTCTATGACGAATTCCACGCCTATTTCGCGGACGGCTCCCGGGCCTGGCTGAAGAGGGGCGCCGGCTGGCTGAGGCCGCATCTCATGCGCTGGGACAAGAAGACCAGCCGCGGCGTCGATCTCTTCATCGCCAACAGCGAGAACGTCCGCCAGCGCATCCAGAAGGCCTACACCCGGGATTCCGCCGTCATCCATCCGCCCGTGGACACCGGCTTCTTCACCCCCTCACCTCCGGGCGGCGGCGCGGGTCCGCGGCCCTACTACCTGAGCGCGGGCGCCTTGGTGCCCTACAAACGCGTGGACCTGGCCATTGCCGCTTGCCGAAGGCTGAACGCTCCGCTCAAGATCGTCGGGGTCGGGACCGAGGAGCAGCGGCTAAGACGACTGGCCGCGGGGGCGCCGGTGGAGTTCCTGGGGTGGCAAAGCGGCGAGGCCTTGCGGGAGCTCTACCGGGATTGCGAGGCCCTGCTTTTCCCGCAGAATGAGGATTTCGGCATCACCCCGGTGGAAGCCATGGCCTGCGGCAGGCCCGTGATCGCCTACAAGAAAGGCGGCGCTTTGGAGACCGTGATAGAAGGCGTGACCGGGACTCTTTTCGACGCGCAGACTCCCAAGGCCCTGGCCGACGCCATGCAGCGCGCGCGACAGACGCGCTTTGAACCAGCCGCCATACGCTCCCATGCCCTCCAGTTCGACGTCAGGCATTTCAAATCCCGTCTTGCCGGATTCGTGGAGCAAGCCTGGGAGAAACACGCTCAGGACCAGGCGGCGGTTGAGAAAAAGGTCCGGGTGCTGCAAGTCCTCGAATGCGGCGGGCCCGGCGGCACCGGCAACCAGGTCGCCGCCATCTGCAACGGACTGGATGCAGACCGGTTCGAGACGGTCTTGGTCTATTCCGTGCGGCCCGGCAACGAGCCGGAGCAGTACCGCGCCACGGCCGCCGGAGCGCGGTCCGCCTATCATGTGCCGGAGATGGTCCGCGAGATCTCACCCTGGAATGATGCTCGCGCGTTCCTAAGGCTGATACGCATCCTACGCAAGGAACGCCCGGACGTGGTCCATGCCCATTCCTCGAAAGCCGGGGTCCTGGCGCGCTTGGCGGCCTGGCTGTGCCGGGTGCCCAGGATATACTATTCCCCCCACGGCTACTCCTTCCTGCAGACCGACAGGTCGTCTTTGGCCCGCCTCTATTACTGGCTGCTCGAGTTCTTTGTCTCCGCCATCGGCGAGATCGTGGCCGTCTCACCGGGGGAAGCGCAGCTGGCCCGGAAGCTCTCCTGGGGAAAGCCGGTCCACACGGTCTGCGACCCATATCTGGGCCCCGCCGAGCCGCCTGCCCTCCGGGCCCATGAAGGCCTGGTGGTGGGCGCCTGCGGCCGCCTGACCGAGGCCCGCAATCCGGAAGCCTTCATCCGTCTGGCCGCCGAGCTCTGCCGGCGCGGGCCGGCTGTGCGCTGCGTCTGGATCGGCTCGGGGGAGCTGGAGGCGACGGCGCGCGGTCTCGTCCAGGGACTCGGCCTCGCGGCTCGTTTCGAGTTCACCGGCTGGCTCAAGCCCGGGGAGGTGCTGGAACGGCTGCGCGGGCTGGATGTCTTCGTCCACTACTCCCGCTGGGAGGGGCTGCCCAATGCCGTCTTGGAAGCCATGGCGCTGGGCTTGCCGGCCGTGGTCTCGGACGTGCCCGGCAACCGGGACGCGGTCCAGGCGGGAGTGACGGGCTTCTTGGCCAAGGACGAGGCCGGGCTCCGGGACGCGGTGTCCCGGCTCCTCAAGGACCCGCAGTTGCGGCGCTGCCTCGGGCAAGCGGGCCGGGAGCGCATCCGCCGGGAATTCACGCCCGCCAAGGCCATCGCGCTGCTCCAAGGGTTGTACAGGCAGGATCCGACTCCAGGGTGATTGGGAAGCAGCCGTCAACGGCGCTGGAACGACTCGGCGCCTTGAGGCGACGGGCCTCTACGGCAGCACCTGCCGCGGGTTCAGGGAAGTCGGATATAATCTTTTAGCCGCTATTAACTGCCACAAATGCAGTCAACATCGCTTTTCATATACCATGAATGCAAATCTTATTACTTCGTAAAAAGTCCTGACCTCATGGTGCTGGACGCATAAAGCGCCCGCTCGACTCGCAGAGTCGCGGGGAACCGACGGCCGAAGGCCGGCGGCAAGACCATTTCCACGGGTCCTGCCGGCGGTGTGGACATGTACGATTCCGGGACACCGCCAAATTTTAGGCACATGGCATAAAACTGTGAATTCAAACGGCATCCTCGGCTGACTTATCCACCAACTTAGCCCAGGGACGAGTCGGTGGATAAGTCCGGAAATAGGAGCCCGTCGGGACGATGGCCGAGCGCGAGGATCTCAAACGAACGCGCGCCCGCAGGGCGCGCGGAACCGCCCCCGAAGGGGGCGGAGCCGTTGCCATTGTTGCGTAACGGGGCTTTTGCGGGCTTCGTGCCCGCGACTCCGACACGCTACAGCGCGTCGGAGTGCCAGGACGGATCAGCGGCCTTTCACAAAATTCTGTCAGGAGCCAAATTTTATTTGAGCAAAATATGAGCCGCGCATGAGTTCCCCCGGAGGTCCCTGCCTTATACTATTAGTATGAAGACGGGAAGAGGGATTATGAAAAAGGTGAATTTGAAGATCATGCTCGAACTCGCGGCCGCGTTTGTTTTCCTGGGTGTCCCGTCGCAAGCCGGCGAAAACTCAGTCATGACCTCGCAACTGGCGATAGCGGCAAAAGCGGGCGCATTCAGCACGCTGACCCCGGAATCGACTCTCGGCCGGTTCGAAGGCATCGACTCTCCCCAAAAGGGCTGGCTCTCCAAGGCGCCCTCCGCGATCGCCCCGGTGTCTAAAACGCCGGAAGCCCTCCCGGCAGCGGGCGCGAACCTGAAGACCAAGGCCGCGGAGCCCGTGAAGTCGGTGGAGCCGCGCAAGCCGCGGGTCTCCAGGCTGCAGGAGCCGGGCGAAGCGCTGGGCGGCGGAGCGGCGAAGCGGATCCGGGATGAGGCCCGGATGCTGGCGGAACAGGCGACAGAGATCGGAAGCGCGCAGTAAGCCGATGACGGGCATGAGTCTATGAAGCGATTCCAGACCACCTGACAAAGCGCAGCCGCCGCGTCGAAGGCCCAGGGGACATGCCGCCCTGGGTTTTCCCATCCAGACTCATCAAGTCGCCTCTTCAGGGTGGAAATCCCTGGAGCAAGGCCATCGCCCTGCTCCAAGGGTTGTATAAGCAAAATTGATATAATCGCGCGGATGGCGATTCCAGCGCCGCACGCTGTGGCTCCGCCCCCCGATCGCCGGCCGGCAAGCTCGATCCGCTTGCCGCTGTGGCTGCGCCACGGGTCGCGCACGGCCCTCCACCTGGCCCTGGACGCGGCGGCCGTGGCCGCCGCTTACCGCTTGGCGTATCTCTGGCGCTTCCGATCGGAGAGATGGGTCGCAGCTTTCCCCATCCCCGGGCGCGTGCCGGGCTGGGAGCTTTACGGCCAGATGCTCTACGCCGTAGTCCCGTTGTGGCTCATGATCTTCTGGTACTCCGCGCGGCTCTACGACGCCCCCTGGATCAGCGGCGCTGACCGATTCCTCAAGATCGTCAAGGGCTGCCTCCTGGCCACCGTGGCCACCATGGCGGCCACCTACGTCTACTCGCGGCTGGAGTACTCGCGGATGATGCTCGCCATGGTCCTGCCGCTCTCCGCGGGCCTGGTCTGCCTGAGCCAGGCCCTGGTGCTGTGGGTGGACGGCTGGGTCTCCCGGCGCGAGGCCGCTTTGCCCGCGCTCCTGGTGGGGAAGGGGGCCGTGGCGAAGATCGTCAAGGAGCGCATCCGCGACCGCCACCCGGGAGCCGAAATCCTGGAGCTTCCCGAACTGCCCCCAAAAGCCGAGCTGGAACGCCTCCTGGCCGGGCGCCCCTTCTACGAGCTCATCTTGTTCAATTCCTCCTTGGCCCACGGCCGCATCCTCGAGGCGGCCGAGCTCTGCGACGCGCACGGGATCGCCTTCAAGATGCTCCCGGACCTCCTGGAGCTGCGCCTGGGCGAAGTGCAGATGGACCACAGCCTGGGGCTTCCGGCCTACCGCATCCAGCACGCCTCCCTGACCGCGGCCAACTTCGCGGCCAAGCGCGCCTTCGACCTGTTCTTCTGTCTCCTGGTCTTCTTGGTCGCGGGCCTGCCCTGGCTGCTGGCGGCCCTGCTCATCCGCTTGGATTCCAAGGGACCGGCGCTCTACAAGCAGAAGCGCTACGGCTACAAGAGCCGGATCTTCTACGCCTACAAGTTCCGCACCATGGTCCAGGACGCGGAATCAAGGGTCGCCGCGGTCAAGGCCGCCCATGGTCCGCAAGGCGCCTTCTTCAAGGCCAAGGACGACCCGCGCATCACGCTCGTCGGCAAGTGGCTGCGGCGCTTCTCCTTGGACGAGTTCCCGCAGTTCATCAACGTGCTCAAAGGCGAGATGAGCGTGGTCGGCCCCCGGCCTTTGGCCTTGACCACGGGCGAGGTGGAGGCGCTTCAGCGGGACTTCGGCGAGACCGCGAAGAAGCGCATGAACGCCCTGCCCGGCATCACCGGGCTTTGGCAGGTCTCGGGGCGTTCCGACGTGGCCAGCGACCAGCGCTTCGCCCTGGACATGTTCTACATCGAGCATTGGTCTTTGGGCCTGGACCTGGAGATCATCCTCAAGACGATCCCGGCCATGATCATGGCCAAGGGGGCCTATTGAAACAGACGACCACGAATCCGATCCCGCTGTTGAGCCTCAAGGCCCAGCACGAGCGCTTGGCGCCCGAGCTGCGCCAAGCGGTGCTGAAGGTGGTGGACTCCGGGACCTTCATCATGGGTCCGGAGGTCAAGCAGTTCGAGACCGAGTTCGCCGCGGCCCTGGGCGCCCGCCACGCCGTGGGCGTATCCAACGGCACCGACGCCCTGCACGTGGCCCTGGAAGCCGTGGGCGTGGGGCCGGGCGACGAGGTGCTCGTCCCCTCCTTCACCTTCATCGCCACGGCCACCGCGGTCTCGGCCCTGGGCGCCGCTCCCGTCTTCGTGGACATCGACCCGGTCACCATGACCATGAACCCCGCCGCCGCCGCCGCCGCCGCGGGCCCCAAGACCAAGGCCATGATCCCCGTGCACCTCTTCGGCTATCCGGCGGATATGGACGAGCTTTGCGCCCTGGCGGCGGAGAAGGGCCTCAAAGTCGTGGAGGACTGCGCCCAGGCGCACTTGACCACCTACAAGGGGCGCACGGTCGGGACCATCGGGGAGGCGGGGGCCTTCAGCTTCTACCCTTCCAAGAACCTGGGCGCGGCCGGCGACGCCGGCGCGGTGACGGTGGGAGACCCCGACCTGGCCGAAGCCGTGCGCCAGCTGCGCAACTGCGGCCGCGAGACGGGCGGGGCGGCCTACCGCCACGTCCGGGTGGGGCAGAACTGCCGCCTCGACGAGCTGCAGGCCGCGGTCCTGCGCGTGAAGCTCAAGTACCTGGCGGAGTGGACCGCCAAGCGCCGGGCCGTGGCCCTGCGCTACATCCAGAACCTCCAGGGCCTGCCCATCTTCCTGCCCGATCCGGGCCGGACCGGCACCGCGCACACCTTCCACCTCTTCGTGGTGCGCTGCGACCGGCGCGACGAGCTGGCCAAGCACCTGACCGCGCGCGGCATCGGCAACGGCGTCTACTACCCGATCCCGGTCCACCGCCAGCCCGCTTACCAAGAGGTCCTGATCCGTCCCACGGCCCTGCCCCACACCGAGGAGGCCTGCCGCACGGCGCTGGCCCTGCCCATGTATCCGGAGTTGGAGCCGGCGGCCGTGGACGCCGTGTGCCAGGCCGTCAAGGACTTCTTCAAGGGGACCTGAATTCGGGGACACAATACCTAACTCCCGCGGATTCAGCCCGAAAGCCTCGAATTAAGTATTGTGTCCCCAAACTCGATGCCTAGGATACTCTTCGTCTCGACTTCGACCACCATAGGCGGGGCCGAGAAGACCCTGTTCACCTTGGCCACCCGGCTCGACGCCGAGCGGTTCCAGGTGGCCGGCGTGGTCGGCCTCAAGGCTCCCGGCCATTACGCCCAACGCCTGGCGGCGCAGGGGGTCGCGACCCGCAGCCTGGGCCTGGTCGGCTGGCCCTCGCTGCGCGACGCCGACGCCCTGGCGCGGATCATCCGGGAGACCCGGCCCGACCTGGTGCAGGCCATCATGTACCAGGCCATCCAGCTCTGCCGCTTCGTCAAGCGGCGCGCCAAGGCGCCCTTCAAGCTGGTGAGCTCCCCGAGGGTCAACTACCGCACCCGGTCCTCCTGGTCTTTGCTCGTGGACCGCTGGCTCCGGGGCGCCGACGACCTGCTCATCGCCGAGTCCGAGGCTTCCCGCGATTTCCTCACCCGCAGGCTGGGCTACGCCGCGGACCGGGTCAAGACCGTGCACAACGGAGTCGAGCTCCCCGAGGCCCCGTCCGAGGCCGAGCGCAAGCGCGCCCGCCTGCAGCTGGGCCTGCGCGAGGACGAGACGCTCCTGCTGGCCATGGGCCGGCTCGACGATCAGAAAGGCCACGGCGTGCTCATCGACGCCGTGGCCGGGCTCAAGGACTCCCGCAAGCCGCGCTGCGCCATCATCGGCGACGGCCCGCTGCGCGACAGGCTGCTGGCCCAGGTCGAGCGCCTGGGCCTGCACCGGCTCGTGCAGCTGCCCGGCGAACGCGGCGACGTCCGCTCCTGGCTCTGCGCCAGCGACATCTTCGTGCTGCCCTCGCTTTGGGAGGGGCTGCCCAACGCCCTGCTGGAGGCCATGGCCCTGGGCCTGCCGGTGGCGGCTTCCCGCGTGGACGGGGTCCCCGAGGCGGTCACTGACGGGCAGGACGGGCTGCTGGTGGCGCCCGGCGACCCTAGGGCCTTGGCCAAGGCCCTGGTCTCGCTCATGGACGACCCGGGACTGCGCCGCCGCTTGGGCCAGGCCGCGCGGACCCGCGTGGCCGAAAGCTTCACCCTGCCCGCCATGCTCGCCGGCTATGAGGCCGCATACCGGGATGTCCTGACCTAGGATCCGCCTCGGAATCCCCCCCTAAGCACGGCGAATAGGAGTCACTCGCTTCGTTCCCAGAAGCCCAAAAAATATATACTGACGACCTATGGTCGAGGTGCGGCCCAAGGCGCGTGTGCTGGCGCTGAGCTTGGCGGGCTTGGCGGTCTTCCTGGCGTGGGAGGCCTTGGCCTTGCGCTCCTATGTGCGCGTGGAGAGCCGGCCGCCGGCCTGGGACCAGGCGATCCATCTCGAGATCGCCCTGGACTATCGCAATGCCATCCGGGCGGGCAATTGGTCCGAGGTCATCCACCTGGCCCCCAAGCCCGGGATGCCGCCTTTCCCGCCGCTCTATCAGCTCCTGCTCAAGACCGCTTACGTCAGCTCCGACCCGGCCAATGCGTCCCTGTGGCTGAATTGGTTCTATCTCGCCATCCTTTGTGTCGCGCTGTTCGGGCTGGCTTGGCGGTTCCGCCCCGACGAGACGGCTCTGCTTTGCGTGGTGATCTTCGCCGGCTCGCCGGCGGTGCAGGACCTTCTGCATACCCAGCTCGTGGACCTGTCGCTGGTGGCCTGGGCCGCGGCGGCCTACTGGGCCTTCATGCGCAGCGAGGATTTCCAGCGCTGAGGCGGGTCCCTCGCCTTCGGGGCCCTCTTCGCCCTGGGCATGATGCACAAGTGGAGCTTCTTCAGCTATTTCCTGCCGATCTACTACCTCGCCCTCAAGGCTCTGGCCCGGCCGGAGAGCCGCCGCCAGGTCCTGGCCGCCGCCGGGGTCTCCTTGGCGATCTTCATGCCCTGGTATGCGGTCCATCTACCCATCATAATCCCGCGGCTGTTCCAGGCTTCGGCTGATTTCGCGGTCCCATTCTGGCGCGGGACCGCGGTGCTCAACTATCTTGGGCAGATGGCGGACGGCTTGGGGCCGCTGTTCCTCGTCCTCTCCTTGGTCGGGATCTGCGTCCCTCAGAAACGGCGGGACTGGGACCGCCGCTGGGTGCTGGCGGCCTGGTTCATATCGTCGTATGTATTCTGGACGATCGTGCCGAACCGGCAGCTGCGCTACCTGCTGCCCGGTCTGCCGGCCTTGGCCGTGGCGGGCATCGGCGCCTGGCCGTGGCCCAGGGCCGTGGTGTGGGGCCTGGCCGCGGTGCAGTTCTTCACCATGCTCAACTTCACTTCCGGCTGGCTGCGGCCGATCTCCATCCCCGTGCCCATGCGCAGCGTGACGCTGTTCCCCAGCCAGCCCCCGTCGCGAGACGACTGGAAGATCGGGGAGATCCTTTCGGAAGCCGAGGCGCGCGCCGACCCGAGCCGGCCCATCGCCGATGTCACCTTGGTCGCCAACGACACCTTCTTCAATTGCGTGAACTTCAACTGGCTGACCAAGCTCCGCGAGCTTGCGCACGTGCAGATCCGCGGGGTCAACAGCCGGCTGTGCGAATTCTCCCAGTTCCTGGTGCTCAAAGACGGCTACCTGGGGCCCCCGAGCGTCATCGGCCCTCTGCCGAAAGCGTCCGAGACCGTCAAGGACCCCCAGGGCTGGTTCGGGCGGTTCTATGAGCCGGTCCGCCGCTGGCCGCTGCCCGACGGATCGACGGCGGTGCTCTACGAGCAGAGGCACCTGGCGCGGCCGCCCTTCCCGGGCCGGAGGTTCGTATCCCGGCACTACGCCGACGGGGCGTTCGCGGCCGAGGACCTGGTCGTCGAGCTCGGGGCTTGGGACGCGCAGCGCGGCGTCTACCGGCGGGCCAAGGTCTCGGCCCGCGAGGTGCACTTGCGCGGCCTGCGCCTCAACGACCTGCGCTTGGAGATGGAAGGACTGCTTTTCGTGCCCGTCTCCACAGGCAGCCTGAACGCTTTGGGGGAGCTGCGCTTCCTCAAGATGGACACCTTGCGCATCGAGAAGCTCCGAGTCGATGGCGCCGCGCTGCGGGCTTTCCTGGAGAACCGCGTCCCGGGCCTGCGCATCTCGGAGTTGGACCTGGATAAGACCCTGAAGCTGCGCGGGGCTTTCCGGGGCTTCCCGCTCTCCGCGGAAATCGCCGCGGAGATCCTCGGCTCGTCCGCCATCCAGATCGGCCTTCGGGAGGTCCGGCTCGGAGCCGCGCCGGTGCCCGGATTCCTGCTGCGGCCTTTGCGCAGCTTCACGCAGCCTTTTGTGCCCACCCGGGATATGCCTTTCTCCATCCGGGTCGCGGGGCTCACCGTCGCAGGCGGCTGGTTGTCGGTCCCCTGACAGCTTCCCTTCAGGTCACTGCGGCCGTCTATCGGCGCGGCCGTCGCTCTCGGCTCCTTATTCTCGATAGTGTTTTATCCCCCGCGAAAATGTCTTGACACTGTAACACGTCACAGATATACTCAGAACGCTCGAACGCAAGATTGGCCGATTCCGCGTGCCGCGTTCGGGCATCCACGCGCATGCCGAGGCGCGGGACCGGGACGACATCTTCTTGCGACTGCGACGACTGCGCCTCCTGGCCTTATGCGTATTGTTATTATCGCTCGCGCCGGCGCGCGATGCGGCATACGGCCAATTCTCCGCCCCCTGGGACCCGGATTTCTCCCAGCAGGCCAAGCCCTCGGCGCCTCCTCCGGAGGAAGCGGCTGAGGGCCGTCCGGCCTCTGCGGCGCCCGCGGCACCCGAGGCCGAAGCGGCCCCGGTCGTCGTCATCCCGGGAGCCGGGCCCTTCTTGCTCCTGGACCGGCCGGACCCCAAGCACATCCTGGAGCCGCTGGCGCCAGCGGCGGGCCAGGGCCCGCCGTCTACGGAGGGCGCCGTTGTTCCTCTCCGGCAGGGGACGGCCCATGAATTCCTTGACTTCGTGGATGGCCTCAAGCCCTTCGCCTATCGCCCGGAGCGCCTCACCCAGGCGCGCACCCGCATCGAGCAGGGTCTGGCTCCGAGCGAGCCCTCGCCGTTCCTGGGCTCGGAAGCCGAGGAGCTCGCGATCTCCACCGCGGCGTCGCTCCTGCCGCCCCCTCCGGAGCTGGAGATGCCGGCCCAGCAGATGAGCCTCTCCATCACGGGCCGCAAGATCATCGGGTTCAACTTCTCCGAAAAGCGCTACCTGCATGACCAGAGCCAGACCGGCCGGCCCGCCAGCGCCAGCGTATGGGACATCCAGCAGCAGATGCAGCTGCGCATGCAGGGCAAGGTGGGGCCCAAGATCACCGTGAACGTGGACTACGACGACACCAAGACCAACCAGCAGGACATCTCCATCGTCTATCAGGGCGACCCCAACGAGGTGGTCCAGAACGTCTCCTTCGGCGACATCGACCTCTCCTTGCCCCCCACGGAATTCGTCTCCTACAACAAGCAGCTCTTCGGCATCCGGGCGGATATCAAGTTCAAGGGCCTCAAAGCCTCCTTCATCGCCAGCCGCACCAAGGGCACCAGCAAATTCAGGGAGTTCATCGGCAACACCCAGTTCGTGGCCATCGACCTGCTCGACACCTCCTACGTCCGGCGCCAGTTCTACGACATCGGCTTCGGAAGCATCTCCATCCTCGGCATCGGCACCTCCCGCAATCGGCTGCCCATCCGGACCGGGACCGAGCAGGTCTGGCTCAGCCAGATGAACGCCGGCACGCCCAACGTCAACCAGTCCTCCTTCACGGCCCACGACCTGGCCTACCCGAACCAATCCACCGGGGCGGTGACCTCGGACAAGTGGACGCGCCTTTCCCCCGGGGCGGATTACACCATAGACTATGTCAACGGCATCATATCCTTCCGCAACGCGATGCAGGCCGAGTGGGCGATCGCCGTAGACTACATCGACGCGACCGGCCAGGCCCTGTCCAACCAGACCTTGGCGGGGACCGCGGGCGCCGACGGGGCCCTGAAGGTCATCAAGACCCCCTCCGACCTGTTCACCTCGACTTCGACGGAGACGGGCTACAATCGCGAGCTCAAGACGGTCTACAACCTCGGCCAGCCCCAGATCGTGCGCGACGACGGCCACGGCAACTTCGTCCTCCAGGTCCTCAACCAGCAGCGCGTGGAGGTGGGCTCCGGGCTCAACCCGATCCAGAAGTACCCGGACACCATCAACGTGGATTTCGAATTGGGCAACTTCCGGCTGACCAAGCCCTTCGCGGTCGTGGGCGACTCCTCCACGGCGGACCCGAACATCTATTCCCCCACCCCCATCTCCCAGCGCCTCATCCACGTGGAGTACCATTACCGCCTGCGCACCTTCCAGCTCGAACCCTCCATCGTGGCGCAGAGCGAGACGATCACGGTCGACGGCGTCAAGCTCAACCGCAACGTGGACTACTTCATCGACTACGATTCGGGCTTCGTCACCTTCTTCAACCCGGACCGCATCGGCCCCAACTCCCGGGTCGACCTCAGCTACGAGGTTTCCCCCCTGGGCGGCATCTCCAACACGTCGCTGCTGGGAGGGCGCGTCTCCTACGACTTCACCAAGAACATCTCTTTGGGCTCGACCTTGCTCTACCAGGCCGGGGCCAAGTCCCAGACCGTGCCCAACATCACCGAGCTGGCCAGCAGCCTGCTGGTCTACGACTTCGACCTCAAGCTCAAGGACATCCGCCTGCTGCCCAAATTGAAGGCCAGTTTCGCCGGGGAGTACTCCCAGAGCCGCCAGAACCCCAACCTCAACGGCAACGCCCTCATCGACAACATGGAGGGCATCAAGCAGGAGGACATGCCCCCCCTCATCGCCACGTCCTGGCAGATCGCCTCCAACCCGAACTATTCGGGCTCCGTGCCCCCCGACCCCGGGAGCAACGGCTCGGCCACCGGAGGCCCCTTCAACTGGAGTTGGGCCAGCGAGGGCGTCAAGCTCCTGGAGATCAACAAGCACGCCCAGGCCGGCGCCGACGACATCCAGCAGGTCCTGGACGTCAAATACGACTTCTCCCACGCGGGTTCCACCCAAGAGATATCGATCGTCTACCCCTTCTCGGTCTCGGGCCTGGACTTCTCGCAGAAGACCGTCCTGGAGGTGGTCATGCTGGGAGACAACTCCAACAATCTCCTCAACTTCCGGCTCGGCGGCGTGGACGAGAACGCGGACGGCTCCGGGAAGCTCAACACGGGAAACATCCAGGACAGCCGCACCGAGGACGTCAACGGCAACGGCGTGCTCGACGCGGATGAGGATGTCGGCTGGTGCTACCAGCGTCCCGCGCAGGGCTTGTTCGCTGGAGACCCCGCATGCTCGCGCTACGGCGCCAAGAACGGCATCGTCGACGCCGCCGACCTCAACAAGAACGGCCGGCTCGACTCCGACGACGGCAACGGCGGGGACTTCGGCTACATGTGCGCGGTCGGCCAGCCCGGCGGGGTGGGCTGCGCGCAATCCGGCAATAACGGCCAGCTCTTCAGCCTCGATTCGGGCACCCACACCAAGATCGACTTCGGCAGCCCGTATTCGGGCAACGCCAACGGCTGGCAGACCTTCCAGATCCCGCTCAACATCTCCACGGCGAACCTGACCTCCTGGCAGGTCATCAAGGACCTCCGGATCTCCGTGCGCCGGGCCCCGGGCGGCGCCGCGACCGGCATGCTCAAGTTCGCCCACATCGGCGTCGTGGGCACCACCTGGCAGAAGGGCCTGGCCGGAGATCCGTCCACGGCCCAGTCCCGGAACCAATCCGAGGACCTGGTGGTCGTGCCGGTCAACTCCGTGGACAATCCGAACTACGCGCCCATCTTCAACGCGGGCGGCGACGCAGCCGCGGTCTACAACGACCTTTACGGCAGCGTCGCCGACCAGCAGAGGCAGCAGGGGACCAACAATCTCTCGGAGCAATCCCTCCAGATGGACTTCGCGAACATGACCTTGAGCGCCGTGACGGGCTCGACGACCACGGTCTTCACCAAGCGCATCTTCACGCGCGCCGTGGACATCAGCCAGCACAAGCAGTTCGTCTTCCTGCTCTACGGCAATGTGAACTGTGACACCGATCAGTCCTTCTGCGACCCCGGGCTGAACACGCAGAACCCGGACCACCAGTTCTTCCTGCGCGTGGGCAACGACACCAACTTCTGGGAGGCCCGGGTGCCGCTCAGTTTCAAAGGCTGGAAGAAGATCACAATCAACCAGCTGAGCTCCGCCAACAACGGGGTGCAGGATATCTGGAAGTCGGGGACCGACGGCGTGGTCATCGTGAGCTCCGGGGCTCCCAGCCTCCAGCAGGTGGCCCAGCTCGTGGCCGGGGTCCGAAAGCTCGCCGACGGAGTCGGCACCGGCCTGCCCACCAAGGGGCGGGTCTGGGTCGATGAGATATACCTGGCCAACGCGGTCGTGCGCGTGGGCGACGCGCATTCCATATCCGCGGACTTCGACTGGACCAACTGGGCCACCTTCGGCTTCAAAGACCGCTACATGGACCGCAACTTCCAGACCCCGACCGCGGTGGTGGCCAACCAGGACAACCGCCTGGACTCCGCCTATGTCAACCTCAAGCGCATCTCCTTCTTCCCCATGAGCTTCAACCTCACCCGCACCATCACGGTGACCCCCAACACCGCCCTGACCGGGAATCTCTCCAACCTGGTCAACAACCTCCAGAACGGCCAAGTCACGACCTGGAACGGCACGGCGCAGGGCAATTTCGCCCGGGGCGCCTGGCCGCGCCTGAGCCTGTCCTACAAGCGCAACCGCACGGAGTACGAGTCCCTGACCCGCATCGACGACAGCATCGACTACTCCGGGGCGATGCAGTACGGGGTGCCCGTGAACTCGCGCTTCCTGCCCAAGACCGTGGACCTCAACTACGGCCACAGGACCGATCTGACCGATTACTCCTCGCTGGCGATCCGCCAGATCGTCGGCAACCCCAACACGCGCGACATCAGCCAGACCTACGGGGCGCGCCTGACCTTCATCCCCTGGACGGGTTCCTCGCTGAACCCGAGCTACACGCTCACCAAGGTCACGGAACACCGCTCCGACCTCGACAGCGACGGCGTCACCGAGCACAACCGGCAGTTCCCGAAGTCCATGAACCAAAGCGCGGGCGTCGCCTCCAATTTCAGATTCCTGTCCTGGTTCAACCCCCAGGTCAACTACCAGGCCGACATCATCGAGAACACCATCCTCAACATTTCGACCGTCATCACCAACACGACCTACTTCTTCGACATCGGGGACATCAAGACGGTCAACCGCTCCGCCAACGGCTCGGTGAGCCTGCCCATCAACGTCGCCGACATCGTCCCGAAGATCCGGCTCCTGCGCTCCGTCAACATCGTCAACGGCTACCAGCTCCAGGACGGCGACGTCTGGAACAACGTGGAGAGCGGCTATCAATCCAACCTGAACCTCTGGGTGCGCACCCCGCTCAAGGTCCATAACCCGGCGGCCCAGCTGGCCAACCGCACCCTGCGCGACACCTTCAACTCCACCCAGCGCTGGTCGCCGCTCTCCGCCTACGACCTGACCGGCCGCTGGGCGCCGCTCAAGACCCTGTCGATCTCCAACAATTACGTGCGCAGCATCCAGCGCTCGGAGGTGACCGGGACGCTCTCCAAGACCCTCTCCACGACGTTCCCGGACCTCGTCGCCAGCATCAGCCAGGTGGAGCTCCTGGTGCACAGCGAACGCTGGATGAGCAACACGCAGATCAACTTCCGCTACTCCGCTCACAAGACCGAGAACGTAGGCGCCTCCATCGCCACGGACCAGTCCTTCAGCACGGACCTGCGCTCGGTGATACGCAAGCGCTACGACACCCTGGTCAGCTACAACAGGCGCGACTCCAAGAACCTCGATCTGTTCGTCGACGCCAACACGCAGAAGACCCAGCACCAGGACGCCACGGTCCAAGTCAACTTCAACATACGCAAGGTCTACCTGACCCCGAAGGTGGACTACTCCTTCGACCAGACCACGCTGGGCACCGGGGTCAAGACCCAGGACGTCACGGTCATCACTCCGAGCCTCTTGACGCGCATGGACGTGGCCCTGCCCCGGGGCCTGCTGCTGCCCGGAGCCAAGAAGGCGATCCTGTTCTCCAACCGCATCATCTGGACCACGACGCTCTCGCTGGCGCACCGCCGTTCGCCGGTGGCGCAGACCGACAATTCGGACCTCGCCAGCCTCAACACCAGCGGGGACTACGAGATCGCCAAGAACCTGCGCCTGACCTTGAACGGAGCCTTCTCCCGCCTCTGGCACAAGTACCTCAAGCAGGAGGAGTACATCTCCTACTCGATGGGCACGACCCTGACGTTCCAGTTCTAGCCGCCGCAAAGGCTGGGGAAAGGCTGTGCTGGGGGTCAGGTCTTGACATTTGACAATCTGCAGGGACCTTCCAAGAGTCAAATTTCAAGACCCCTGGAACTTTCCGCCGCCGGTCTCGTATAAGAAGTATGGAGAGGCTGCGGCGGCTCGGCGCCCTGACGGCGCATTGGCTGTCGCCCCAGACCTGCGCGCACTGCCGGGAGGACCTCCCGCCCGAGGAGGGCACGCCTCTCTGTGAACGTTGCCGGAGCAGGCTGAGCCCTTGCCAGCCCCCCTTCTGCCAGCGCTGCGCCGAGCCGATCGCCGGCGGCAAAGCCCTCTGCCGCTCATGTACCGGCCGGCCTTTCGCCTGCCGGCTGGTGCGCGCCGCCTTCCTTTACCGAGGCCCGGTACCGGGCTTGGTGCACGCCTTCAAGTACCGAGGCAGACGGGCAGCGGCCCGCGCCGCGGGCCGCTGGATGGCCTGCCTGCTGCCCAGGTTCCCCGAGCTCTCCGGCCACGACACGGTGGTCCCCGTGCCTCTCCATCCGCGGCGTCTGCAGGAACGCGGCTACAACCAGGCGGGGCTGCTGGCGGAAGAGTTCGCGCGACTGTCGGGGCGGCCGGTGCTGGACCTGCTCGAACGCGCCAGGCCCACGCGCCCCCAATGGGACCTCGACCGACAGTCCCGCCGCCAGAACCTGGCCGGCGCCTTTTGGGCCTCCCCCCAGGCGCGCGAAAAGTCCGTGCTGCTCATAGACGACGTCTGCACTTCCGGAACATCTCTGGAGGAATGCGGCCGAGCCCTGCGCCGGGCCGGAGCGTCGCGGGTCGCGGCCTACGTGTTCGCGCGCCAGACCCTCTGAGGCGCAGGGCGTGGGCGGTTTGAAATTCGTAGAATAGGAGTATGACCGGCTTCGAGATATACCTGCCCTGGGCCATATTCGCCGGAGCCGCCGCTGTCGGCATCGGCGGCCTGGTCTGGAGCCTGCGCCGGGAAAAGCAGCGGTGTCTGGCTTTGACCGCGGCCGCCCAGCGCCTGGGACTGGAATTCCAGGTGACCGCAGCGGGCTTGGCCGCGGACGACTACCGCAGCCTGCACCTGTTCACCCAGGGGAGCTACCGGACCTATCGCAACATCCTCAGCGGCAAGCCCGAGGGCACCCACGGCTTGATCATCTGCGATTACCAATACAAGACCGGGGACGGGAAGAACGCCCAGACCCACCGCCAGACCGTGGCCCTGCTGTCCTATCCGAAGGGCGGCCTGCCCCGCTTCGAGCTCAGGCCGGAGAACGTCTTCCACAAGCTCGGCTCTCTGTTCGGCTATCAGGACATCGACTTCAAGGAAAGCCCGGAATTCTCCAGACGCTACCTGCTGCGAGGCACGGACGAGGCCGCGGTCCGCTCCCTCTTCGGCCTGAACCTGCGCCAGTATTTCGAGAGCCATCCGGACTGGTGCCTCGACGGCCGCGGGGCTTGGCTGGCGGCCTACCGCCATGACCGGCTGGTGGAGCCCGCGGACTTCCCCTCGTTCCTCGACGAGGTGAAGGTCCTGCTGTGGGCGTTGCCCAGATAGGACGCCGGGCTACTTAAGACCTAGAGAATTCCGGGACACAATACTTAGCTCTCTGCCGCGCAGGGGAATTAAGTATTGTGTCCCCGATTTTAGACGCTACTTGAGTCCTAAGAGCTGCTTCCACCAAGGCCGGGAATCCTTGGCAGCGGGAGCCCGGGAATCCCCCTCTTCGCGAGGCGAGACGAAGATGGGGAGCGTGAAGGTGAAGACAGCGCCGCGACCCACGCCGCTGTCCACGCCCAGCTCGCCGCCCTGCAGATGCACCAGGGCCTTGGCGATGGACAAGCCCAGCCCGGTGCCGGGGGCCGTTATCTCCCCTCCGGCGATCTGCATGAACTTCTCGAATATCTTCCCCTGGTCCCCCTTGGCGATGCCGGGCCCGGTGTCGGCCACGGAGAACTCCAGGAATTTGTCGCGGTTATCCCGCGACGGACCCAAAGCCACCTTGACGCTGCCTCCCGCCGGGGTGAATTTGATGGCGTTAGAGAGCAGGTTGACGAGCACCTGGACGGTCCGCTTGTCGTCCGCATAGATCGGGGGCAGGCCCGGCGCGACCGAAAGGGAGAGCTCCATATGTTTCTTGGCGGCCCAGGGCGTGAGGCTCTCCACGGCATCGCGCGCGATCTTCTCCGGATTGGTCTGGCGCTGAGCCACGGTCATCTGCCCCGCCTCGATCTTGGAGAAGTCCAGGATGCTGTTGATCAGGTCGGCCAGACGGTCGGAGTTGCGCATCGCCGTCGACATCATCTTCTCCTCGTCGGGCTTGAGCTTCCCCTTGAACTCCTTGTCCATGATCTCCAGGGCCGCGCTGATGGCGAAGAGCGGCGCGCGCAGCTCATGCGTGACATGGGCCACGAAATCGTTCTGTATCCTCTGCAGCTCCTTGTGCTTGGCCACGTCGGGCAGGCTCGACACCATGCCCACGACCTTGCCGGCCTCGTTCTGGACCACGGCGCCCGCGGAGCGCAGGGTGCGCCGCGTCGCGTCCGCCGCGGTGGTTCTGACTTCCTTGTTGATCTCGCGGTCCCCGGGCGCGCTCAGCTCCGCGGCCAGGGTGACCACATGCTCCGCGCTCGCCTTCTCGGTGAGGTGCTTGCCTGCGGCCTGGGCCAAAGTGGTGCCGTAGATCTGCTCGGCCGCGGGGTTCATCATGAGGATCTTGCCCTGATCGTCCACCACGACCACGCCTTCGACCATGTTGCCGATGACCGTCTGGGTCCGGATCTGCTCGTTCTGCAGGACGTTCTTCTCCTGCGTGATGGTCTTGGTGACTTCCTGCACCCGCTTCTGGATGTCGGCCTTCAGCAGCTGCATCACCCGTTCTATGACCTGCGCCCGCAGCGCCGGATCAGGGACCGCCTTGCTCACCAGCGCCTGTATGGCTCCGTCCATAGTCGCGCCTTCGGAGGCCAGGCCGGGGATGCCGGCGAGCGCTCCAGCGGAGCCTCCTTCGCCCGGACCCCCACCACCCGAACCACCGCCGCCCGGACCACCGCCGCCCGGACCACCTTCGCCCGAGCCGCCGCCGCCCGGGCCTGCGCCCAAGCCCAGTCCGGCCTCAGCCGCGCCCGCCGGTTGGGTCCCCGCCTTGTCCATCTTGGCGTAGATGGCCTCGTCGACGGCGATATGCGCGGCCCCGCGGCCTTCCAGGTAGGCCTTGGGGTTCAGGGGCTGGCCCGGCTCCGGCCGCAGCGCGGCCATTTCGCAGAACGCGACGAGCTCCGCGTTGGTCACGCCGGCCTTGAACGTGATGCTGTGGAGCTTGAAGCGGTCGAAGAGCGCCGGCATGCTCTGGGGCGTCTGGTCCGTAGCCGCGATGATTCGGCCGTTGGCCAGCCACTTGCCTTGGTCCATGGAGAAGCTGAGTTCCCCCCCGGATTGCTCCAGCGCCTGGGCCAGGTTCTCCTCGGCCAGCCGCAGAGTGGCGGCCACGGCCGGGTGGCCGGCCTTGTAAAGGTTCATCTGCCCCAGCGTCTTGGCCAGACGCATGAGCACGTCGAGAGCCAGGCGGTCGAACGGGGTGGGGTTGGAATCAGTCATATCGGTGGACTCTCATAACGTCAGAGCCGGATCAGCTTGGGCGAGCGCACCCCCTTGGCCGCGTTGCGGGCGTCGAAGACCAAGCGCGAGAGGCGCACGACCCGCCGGTAGTCGACCTGGGTGTGGGCCGTGAGGATGGCCGCGCAATCCGCGGCTTTGAGGGTCCGGTCGGTGAGGGGGACGGAGCGCAAGCGCCGGCCGCGCACCTCCAGGCTGGGCACGAAGGGATCGTGATAGCTGACCTTGGCCCCGGCGCGCAGGAGCAGGTCCATGACGTCGAGAGCCGGCCCAGGATCAGGATGCGGCTGCCCCGCAGCGGCTTGCGCGCGCGGTTGAGGGCCTCGGCGACGCGTTCCACGGCGTAGCCGGGCATGCCCTCGTTGATGGTGGAGGCCAACTGGATGAAGCGCGCGTCGAAGTTGAGGGTCTTGAGCTTCCAGCTCAGCAGCCGCGGGTCCTTGGGGATGCAGTGCCCCCCGATGCCCGGCCCCGGATAGAAAGGCATGAACCCGAAGGGCTTGCTGGCCGCGGCGTCGATGACCTCCCAGACGTCGAGGCCCAGATGGTGGCAGACCTGCGCCATCTCGTTGACCAAGGCGATGTTCACCGACCGGAAGGTGTTCTCCAGGAGCTTGACGGTCTCGGCCGCCCTCGTGCTGGAGACCGGCACCACTCGGTTCACGACCTGGGCGTAGAGCTGCGCCGCCAGCCGCGTCGAGGCCGGGTCCGCCCCGCCTACGACCTTGGGCGTGTTGGCGATGCCCCAGGTCGAGTTGCCGGGATCCACCCGCTCCGGGGAGAAGGCCAGGAAGAAATCCTTGCCCAGCCGGAGGCCCGCCTGGTTCAGGACCGGCAGGATCACCTCATCGGTGGCGCCGGGATAGGTGGTGCTCTCGATGACGATGAGCTGCCCCGGCCGCAGCCGGCGCGCCACCTCGCCCAGGACGGCGAGGATGTTGGAGACGTCCGGCTCCTTGCTCTTGCGCAGGGGCGTCTGCACGCAGACGAGCAGCGCGTCCTGCCGGGAGAGATCGGCGAAGCGGCCGGTCGCCCGGAAGCGGCCGGCCGACTGCCACTTACGCAGCTCCTGCGCGTCCACGTCGCGGATGTAGGACTTGCCCCGGCCCAGATCGGCCAAGCGCCGCCGGTCCACCTCGAAACCGGTGACCCGGAAGCCCTTCCGACAGAAATCCATGGCCAAGGGCAGCCCCACATAGCCGAGGCCGAGTACGCCGATGCGCGCCGACCGGTCCTGAATCCTTTCACCCAATCCCATAAGGATTTGATTTTACTATAAATCCCTTGCTCCACTAGGCTAATTTTGCAAAAATCTAGCGCCCCCTATGGAAACATTCAAAATCTGCGTCGTTGGCGCCGGCTATGTCGGACTGGTGACCGGGACCTGTTTGGCCGAACTGGGCCATCACGTCGTGTGCGTGGACTCCGATGCCAAGAAACTCAAGTCCCTGCGGGCCAAGAAGATACCCATCTACGAGCCGGGCTTGGACAAACTCTTCCATCGCAACATCCAGTCGGGCCGCCTGCGGTTCGCCGGCTCGGTCGAGGAGGGCATGGGCAGGCCGGGGCGCCGGGCCCAGGTCGTGTTCATCGCGGTAGGCACCCCGCCCCGTTCCGACGGCTCCGCGGACCTTTCCGCCGTTGAAGCCGTGGCCGAGGCCGTGGCCAAGAGCATGCGCGACTACACGGTGCTGGTGGACAAGTCCACCGTGCCCGTGGAGACCGGGGAATGGGTCTCCAAGACCGTGGCCCGGTTCAGCCGCAAGGGCGTCCCCTACGATGTGGTGTCCAACCCCGAATTCCTGGCCGAAGGCACCGCGGTCAACGACTTCCTCAAGCCGGACCGCGTGGTCTTCGGCGTGACCTCCCCGCGGGCGGAAGCCGTGATGCGCAAGGTCTACGCGGGCATCAAGGCCCCCATCCTGGTGACCGACGTCAAGTCGGCGGAGCTCATCAAACACGCCGCCAACTCCTTCCTGGCCACCAAGATCTCCTACATCAACGCGGTGGCCGCGGTCTGCGAGAAGGTCGGCGCGGACGTGACCATGGTGGCCAAAGGCATGGGTCTGGACCACCGCATCGGCAACCAGTTCCTGCGGCCGGGCCTGGGCTTCGGAGGCTTCTGCTTCCCCAAGGACCTCGAGGCCTTCTACTGGCTCAGCAGACAGAAAGGCTACGATTTCCATCTGCTCAAGACCGTCAAGGACATCAACGAGTTCTCCAAGACCTGGGTGCTGCGCAAGGTCGAGGAGAACCTCTGGAACCTGGAAGGCAAGACCGTGGCTTTGCTGGGCCTGGCCTTCAAGCCCGACACGGACGACATGCGCTTCGCCCCCTCCGTGGACATCGTGCGCATGCTCAAGGCGCGCCAGGTGAGCCTGCGCGCCTATGATCCGGTGTCCCAGCCCATCGCCCAAAGGATGCCGGAGCTCAAGGGCGTCAAGTTCTGCCGCGACCCCTACCACTGCGTGACCGGGGCCGACGCGGCCGCCATCGTGACGGAGTGGCCCCAGTTCAAGGCCCTGGATCTCAAGAAGGTCAAAAAGCTGATGCGCATACCTTTGATCCTCGACGGCCGCAACCTCTACGACCCGGCCGTCGTCCGCGCGGCGGGTTTCACCTACTGCAGCGTGGGCCGGCCCTGATGCGCCTGCTCATCACGGGCGGGGCGGGGTTCCTAGGCAGCCACCTGGCCGACCATTTCCTGGCGCGGGGACACAAGGTCATCGTCATCGACAACCTGCTCACGGGCAGCCTGGACAACATCGCGCACCTCTTCCAAGACCCGAGCTTCTCCTTCATCAAGGCCGACGTGACCAACTACATCCATGTCCCGGGCAAGCTCGACGCCGTCCTGCATTTCGCCAGCCCGGCCAGCCCCATCGACTACGCGCACTTCCCCATCCCCACCCTCAAGGTGGGCGCCCTGGGAACGCACAAGGCCTTGGGCTTGGCCAAGGACAAGGGCGCGGTGTTCATGCTGGCCTCCACCTCGGAGGTCTACGGCGACCCCCGCATCAATCCCCAACCCGAGAGCTACTGGGGCAACGTCAACCCCATCGGCCCGCGCGGCGTCTACGACGAGGCCAAGCGCTTCGCAGAGGCCATGGCCATGGCCTACCACCGCTTCCACCGCATCCCGGTGCGCATCGTGCGCATCTTCAACACCTACGGGCCGCGCATGCGCCGCAACGACGGCCGGGCCGTGCCCAACTTCATCACCCAGGCCCTCAAGGGCCGGCCGCTGACGGTCTACGGCAAAGGCACCCAGACCCGCAGCCTCTGCTATGTCTCGGACCTGGTGCGAGGCATCGCCCTGCTGCTCTCCTCCGACATCAACACCCCGGTCAACATCGGCAATCCCCACGAGCTCACCGTCGCGGAGCTGGCCCGGACCATCATCCGGCTCACCGGCTCCAAGTCCCGCATCGCCCGCAAGCCCCTGCCCGCCGATGACCCGCAGGTGCGCCGCCCGGACATCCGCCTGGCTCGCGCCAAGCTGGGCTGGAAGCCCGAGGTCCCGCTGGAAGACGGCCTGCGCCGGACCATCGATTACTTCAAGGCCTAGCCGCCGTGCTGCTCTCCGTCATCCTGCCTTGCTATGAAGAGGAGGCCGCCGCGGGGCGCTTTGTCGATGAGCTCTTCCCGGCGCTCGACGCGCTGGCGATCCCCTACGAGGTCATCGCGGTGGACGACGGCTCCTACGACGACACGGCCGGGGTGCTGCGCAACCTCGCCGGTGAGCGGCGCAACTTCAAGGCCATGGCTCATGCGGGCAACCGCGGCCTGGGCGCGGCCCTGCGCACGGGCTTCGCCGAGGCGTCCGGGGACTGGATCGCCACTCTGGACGCGGACCTGACCTTCCACCCTGCGCAGTTGCGGGCCCTGCTGGACTGCCAGAAGGCCACCGGCGCGGATATGGTCTGCGGGTCGCCCTTCCTATCGGCCGCGGGCGCGTCCCAGGTCCCTTGGTGGCGCCGGCTGCCCAGCCTCTGGGTCAACGGCCTCTACCGCCGCCTCTGCGGGCCGCAGCTCACGGCCTACACGCCGATCTTCCGGCTCTACCGCGCCGAGACCCTGCGCTCCCTGCGCCTGGAGAGCATGGGCTTCGAGATCAACGCGGAGATCGCGGCGCGCTTCCTGGCCGCGGGCAAGAGCGTGGCCGAGGTCCCGGTCGTGCTGACCGCGCGCCGGCAGGGGGCCTCCAAGCTCTCCCCCTTGCGGGAGCTCTGGCGCTACGGCCGCCTGGCCCTGCGGCTGCGCCGCGAGGCCAAGTCCAGGTGAAGCTCTCTCGCGCGCGCTTCGAACGCATGGCCGAAGCGGCTTTGGCCGATATCCCAGGGGAATTCCGCGACCTCCTGGTGGACCTGGAGATCTCGGTCAAGGCCGTGCCGGGGCCGGAGTCCGGGCGCTGGCGCGGCTCGAAGACGCTCCTGGGCCTCTATCACGGCCTGCAGCGGGCCGAGATGCTCAGCCCCTACTCCGGCACCCATCCGCCGGCGCGCATCATCCTCTACCAGCGCAACATCGAGTCCCTCTGCCGTGACGAGGCCGAGCTCTCCCGGCAGATCCGCGTGACCTTGCGCCACGAGCTGGCGCACCACTTCGGCTTCTCGGACCAGGACCTCAAGGAGAGGTGGCCGGAAGGCGCCTAGCCTGGACGGCCGCCGCCAGACCGCCCGCGGCGGCGATGTTGCAAGAGAATAGAAATGTCCGGTAATCCGTTTTATTAAAGTGTCCGGTCGTTGGGACGAGAGAGAGGACCGTCATAGGCCGGTCCTCTTTCTTTTTGCTTCTTTTTCTTTCTGTGAATAGGTGTGGATGATTGGGGATAACGTGAATTG